>DAOVYS010000100.1 GCA_030635485.1 Pseudomonadota bacterium
AGCACCCGCAAAAGATATAGACTGGAAGAATACGATACTCAACACAATACATGAAAGCGCCAGAGTCTTAACATTCCCTTCTCTCTTTTGTTTTTCCATAACTATTCCCTTTTTCATCTTGACTCTCCTTTTCTCTAAAAGTTGTTTGCCAGCTATTCCGCAACACAGCGGAGTTATAGCATCTTTTGCTTCCGTCCAAACCGGAAGGCTGGTTCGGCTGAGTTGACGAGTTTAGTGAAATTTTGCTAAAGGGCAATCCATCAACATTTTATTCAGTTGTAGAAAACCTGGCCCTCCGGGTCAGGTCAGAGTTCAACGGCTTTGCCGGTTGAACAGAACCGGCTCATAAGTTACTTCATTTTCTAGTTGTCCCCACAACTCAGAAAAAAGGAGTAACAAATGAGCCGATTCAGGAAATTATCACATACAATTTGGCATTGCCAGTACCATATGGCCTGGACCCCCAAATATCGTTTGAAAATCCTTGAAGGTGCTGTCGCCACAGAGGTTGCAAACTGTATAAGGATGTTTAGCGAACAAAAAAACTGTGAAGTTGTTGAGCTAAATGTCCAGATTGATCATGTGCATTTAGTAGTAATGGTACCACCGAAAATATCAATATCCGACTATATGGGCATCATCAAGGGACGAACGGCAATACGTGTGTTCAACCGGTTCCGCAACTTGAAGCAAAAGCCCTATTGGGGGAATCATTTTTGGGCCAAAGGTTATTGTGTTGATACTGTAGGTCTTGATGCCGACAAAATAAGGAAATATGTTAAGTTTCAAGAAGCACAAGAGCGAAAGATAGAAAAATAACCAATACCCAAAATGGGGACAATCAACCTCGCCTCCTCAGGGGGCAAGAGGCAGACTTACCCCTTCTAGGGGTAAACTCAATACCACCCCCTCCGGGGGCATAGCCGTCAGGCTAAGGCGTAACTGGCTAAAAACACGTAGAGTTAAAAGCCAAAAGGCAACAAGGGGCGTTGGCCCCTCTTAAGTCTCATGAGGGCTCCCTCTCCTGTTGCCGGTCAGGTTTGAATTTGTAAATCAGAGAGATGCCGGCACCTTTCTCTTTGATTTGTTTAACGATGGCTGCAAATGATCACAGCAACGGTTTGTATTTTAATAAATTTGTTGTAAAATTCAATAGTTATTTGTGATTCCCCCAAGAGAATATCCGGTAATAACTTAAGTGAATTGAACAATTTTATTGAAAAGGAACTTGATACTTTTTTCTCAAAAGAAGAATTTGAAAAAATTGCTAAGGAGTCTTCATTTACCGTAAGAAAAGGGAAAATTGATGGCGGCACATTTATCCAATTGATCGTTTTGAATAACGAAAACTTACGCAAGGAAAGTCTAAATGACCTCACAATAACTCTAAACAAGGAATATGGCGTTGAAATAACAAGACAAAGCCTCCATGAAAGATTCAACGACAAAGCCGTTTCATATCTTAAGATGGCCCTGGAAAGGCTATTGAACAGCCAAGTAAATAAAGAAAAATATTTTCATTACTCAACAAAATTTAACAGGATTCTCATAAAAGATTCCGTCTGTTTTCAGATAGATGAGAGCCTTGCCGAGCATTACGCCGGCAGTGGTGGAAGTGGGTCAAGAGCCGCCGTTAGAATTCAGTTTGAATATGATTTGCTTGGCGGAACGATAAACGATTTGACTATTAACGCTTTTAACGAGCAGGATGCAACAAACTCTACCGCTACGCTGGAAATGCTTGAAGATGGGGACCTTGTGATTCGGGATCTCGCATACATGCATCTTTCGGCCCTTGGCAAATTTGTCGAAAAAGGCGTTTCCTTTCTTTGCAGGCTTAATACGCAGACCAAGGCATATCAGTTGACGGATGGAAAATTCAAGGAATTGAATTTTCGAGTGATAACCAAAAGAATGAGGGAGTATAACATCAATCGGACAACCGAAGATGTATATATCGGTGAGAAAGAAAAGTTGAAAGTTCGGATGTTTATCTATTTGCTTCCAGAAAAGGAATACAATAAACGTATACGAAAAGCTGAAAAAAATGCCAAGAAAAAAGGCAGAAAAATCAGCAAGAATTTCAGGGCTAGAGCGTCTTTAAACCTATTTATAACGGATTTGGATGATGACTCGATATCTATTGAAAATTGTTGGAGCCTTTATAGGCTGAGATGGCAGATAGAGCTTATGTTCAAGGTCTGGAAATCTATCTGGGAAATAGACGAAATCAAGAAGGTAAAAAAAGCCCGGCTTGAATGTTATATCCTGTCAAAGTTGTTAGTGGTTGTTTTGTGTTGGCCTATAGTCTGGGGTACCGCAAAAGCCTTATACCAAAATGAGGAAAAGGTGCTAAGTTTCATGAAAGCATTCAAGACCCTGAGGCGATATGTATCCGAATTGAGGTTTTTTTTCGAAGGAAATCGATTTAAGCTCGCAGCCTTTTTTAAGAAATTTTATGAAGTAAGCAGAGTGAGTCATTTGCTAGAGAAAAAAGGATCACGAAAAACATCCATAGAGTTGCTTGAAAAATCATTGGTGTTGATGGATACCGGCAATCAGAATGAACTAAAAATGGTAGCTTAAATCAGCTGGTTAAGGTCTTAGCCTGACGGCTATGCCCTGAGGGGTATAAGTACCTTAACAGTAGATGCAACTTTTTTATTTCAATAGCATTTTTCTATTTTTTGCCATTTTTGACACGAAAATAAATGCTAAGGTACTAATTTTTAATTGCAGCTACCCATCAGGCTATATCGCTGCCTGGAAGGTTGTCAAGACGGTCCAACACGTAATAGACGACTTCATAATCATCGGACAATGTCGCAATAAATTCATCAAGTTTCTCCGTATCCGCCAGGTTAACCCTTATGGCAACCTTTTTCATACCCTTCTGAGCATCTCTAAACGAAGTTCGCACACCAATCACGGACGCCTTGTTCTGCCGAAGCATTTTAACCAGACCGGTCACTGCGCCAGGCTCATCCTGCATATTAAAAACGATCAGAACCGTTCCTTCGTCAATACCGGTACTATGTATAAACCCACGCACAACATCCGTGGAACTCAACAATCCCACAAGGTTTCCGGATTCATCCAGCACCGGCACTCCGGAAATCTTACTTCTCAACATGAGAATGGCAGCCCGTTCCATGAGGTCGTCCTGGTGCAGGGTCAAAGGTGCAGGGGTCATTGCATCTTTTACTTTCATTTCAGAAAGAAAGTAGTAAAATTCATGAATATCCATTGCGGTCATCTTCGACGGAGAGGCGTCTTTCACATCGCGATCAGAGAGGATTCCAACCAGTTTACCGCTTCCCAGAACAGGCAGCCTCCTGATATCATTTTCCTTCATTATCCGGGTAGCCCGCATCAGCGAAGTATTTTCATCAACTATTACCAGATCCTTTGACATCCACTCTTTGATCAACATATCTCACGTCCTCCTTGAAGTTACCTGTAACCGAAAAGGGAATCGCCTGAACTCTTACAGCCCGGGGAATTTCACACCCCTACCCCGGTAAATTATTACGAACAGACATACAATTTTATACAAATTTCCTTATATAACATTCACAACATCCATGCAACATGTTGTAATCTAAACACGAAAAAACGACGAGATTTTTCTGCTTATCCAAGTCCCTTAATATTTTTGCCTTGAAATATCAGGAGGAATGGGTAAAAAAAGAGCCTTTCAGACTTTAATTACTTACTATATACGCAACGACACGTATGACCACCTGCACTCCTCCATTATCAGACAAGATTCTTCAGACTATTCTCGACCGCCTGGCCGGAGAGGAATCGTTTGTGTTTCTTGAAACCACGCGTGTGACCAGGGAAAACCACAGATCTCTACTCTTCCTGAATCCGGTAGACCGGCTGGTCATTACCGCGTCGGACCCTCCATCGCTTTTTTTCAAACAGGCTGAAACGTATCTTAACAATGGATTCTATCTTGCAGGCTGGGTGGCGTATGAATTCGGCTACCGGCTGGAACCGGTGCTGAACAGGCTGTTCACTCATGACCCTTCAACCGTGCTTGCCGATTTCGGTGTATTCAGAGAGCCCCGCATATTCGACATGTCTGATTCGCACAATTCGGCGTATCAAAAAATACGACCGGATTCAAATTCCACTCCAGGACAGGATCTGATCCCGGAATCTTCTCCCGGCCCTGCACATAATAAATACCGCATAGAGAATCTGCGCCTGAACCAGAAAAAAGATGATTACTTAAAAAAAATTCAGGGGATCAAATCCTATATCACGGCCGGAGACACTTACCAGGTCAACTACACGCTCAAACTCCTGTTCAATTTTTTCGGATCACCCGAGGCCTTCTACAAAACGCTACGCAGAAACCAGAATGTCTCTTACGGCGCATACATTAAGTCTATGAATCGCCGGATCATGTCGTTTTCACCGGAGTTGTTTTTCAACCGGCACGGTTCCACCTGCACAGCCAGACCGATGAAGGGAACTTTACACCGGGGCCTTACTCCTGAGGAAGATGCAAGACTCATAGCAATGCTGAAAAATGATCTTAAAAATCGTAGCGAAAACGTGATGATAGTGGACCTATTGCGCAACGACCTGGGACGCCTCTGTGAGATGGATTCAGTCTCGGTCAAATCCCTCTTTGATGTGGAGACATATGAGACCCTGCACCAGATGACCTCCACAATTGTGGGAGAATGCAGGCCGGGTGTTTCGCTTAAGGAGATGTTTTCCTCCCTTTTCCCGTGCGGATCCGTGACCGGCGCCCCCAAAATCCGGACCATGGAAATAATCCGCGAACTCGAATTGGAAGAGCGTGGCGTCTACACCGGAGGAATCGGATACATTGCTCCATCAGGCGATGCTCTGTTTAATGTCCCGATCCGTACAGTGGTTATTGAAGACGGACGCGGGGAAATGGGTATCGGTTCAGGCATTATCCACGATTCCGACCCTGAAAAGGAATGGGAGGAATGCAGGCTGAAGGCCAAATTTCTGGACACCCCCCTTCCTGACTTCCAGCTGATCGAGACTATACTGTGGCGCCCGGATGAGGGTTACTGGCTTTTAGACCAACATCTTGAACGGTTGACCGGATCGGCCCGTCATCTGGGTTTCCATATTGACCTGGAAAAGATAGTTGAATGGCTGAAACTCGCATCACACCGTTTTCCGGCCGTGACAAAGGATTCCGGGAACAGGCAACAGGCGCACAGGGTGAGGCTCACGCTTCACAAGGACGGAGCACTAAATCTCACCTCATCCCCGTGTCCAGTGCCGGACCTGAAATTCCCGCCGGATGACCGTTCTTCAGAGGATGAACTTCCCAAGATCACCTTTTCAGAACATAAGACAGACTCTCGATCCATGTTTCTATATCACAAAACCACTATGCGTGATCTATACAACAGTGAAAGAGAAAAGGCTGTCGCCAACGGATATTTCGACGTCCTGTTCCTGAATGAAAGAGGCGAAATAACAGAGGGGAGCATCACAAATATCTTTATCAGGCGCAAAGATATGTTCATCACGCCGCCCGTGGAGTGCGGTCTGCTTAACGGCACATTGAGAAAATTTATTCTGGAGAAATACCCGGACAGAACAAAAGAGGCCGTGCTATATCCGGATGATCTCAAAAATGCAGATGAAATCTATTTGACAAATTCAGTAAGGGGCATGCAGAAGGTCAGGATGCATGGAGTTTGAACCAGTGAGGATAAACCGGACATCAGATTTTTGTTCGATGAGTGATGGACTACATCCAACATTTCTGTAATTTCCGGGGGTCCAGCCTTACGTTCTACCATCTAAACATATCATTGCAACACCCATTTCATGGTAAAGTCATAAGAATCAGTTGATGAATCCCGGAATTTACGTTATAAAGCATCCAAAATTCAAAAGCGCCCGTAGCTCAATGGATAGAGTGCCGGACTACGAATCCGTAGGTTGCAAGTTCGAGTCTTGCCGGGCGCACCAGTAAAAACAAAAAAGGCCTGGCTCAAATCGAGCCAGGCCTTTTTTTTTGGGTTTTAGGCGCCCTTTTCAGTAAATCGGACTTTTTACGACGCCATCATTGATTAAGACTTTTACCAACGCCCCTGGCTGTTAAGAGAGATCATTTCAAGGAAAACCTCAAGGGGCTTGGCCCTGCAGCAAAACCGAATGCAAATCGTTGATTGACAACGCCGTAATCAATTCATCCAGAGGATATGTTTTGTTCCCTGGATACACGACATAGAGATGCTTTAGCTGCAAGTCCTTGATCGCAATACGCATTGATTTTGTCGTCTTTGGAGCATCAGTATACTTAATTTCAAAACCTGTTGCCCGGCCGCCTTTAAAAAAAAGCAGGTCTAACTCCGCCCCTGCGTGAGTTGACCAAAAATATACATTTCTGCTTTGGCATGACAAAACAATCTCCTCAATAACAAACCCCTCCCAGGAAGCGCCTACTTTTGGATGAGATTGAAGTTGCCGACCTGTTTCGAGAAACAGCAAGGCATGAAGTATACCTGAATCACGTATATAAATTTTCGGAGACTTTACCTGGCGTTTTTTTATGTTTGCATGCCAGGGCTGCAGTTGACGGACCACATATGCCCCTGAGAGGATATCAAAATATTTCCGGGCAGTAACTTCAGAAGTGCCGAGAGAACGGGCAAATTCCGCTCCGTTCCACACCTGTCCATGGTAATGGGCAAGCATTGTCCAGAACCTTAAGAGGGTTTCAGCCGCTATTGTTATTCCAAGTTGTGGTATATCCCTTTCCAGAAAGGTGCGGATAAAACCGTTGCGCCACTCATAGGATGTCCTCTCTCCGGAGGCAAGGAAAGAGCGTGGAAAGGCTCCGCGATGCCATAATGGCGCTATATTCTCAACTCCTACCTCACTGAGGTTGAATCCTGACAGATCGACAAACCCTATTCGACCAGCAAGTGACTCTGAAGCGCCTTTAATTAATCGTGGAGCAGCGCTGCCCAATACCAGAATTTTGGCCGAATTCCCAGGACGATCGACAAGAACTCGTAATATTTCAAAAAGCTCGGGCTTACGTTGAATCTCATCTATAACGATTAAGCCGCTGATATTCCCGAGGGCAAGCATGGGATTAGACAACCTGGATAAATCAAGGGGATTCTCCAGGTCAAAATATTCAGAATCTCTTTCCGATGCAACTATACGGGCTAAAGTCGTTTTGCCGCATTGACGCGGGCCAAGCAAAGCAACAACAGGATTGCTTTCCAGAGAATGATATATGGAATCAAGATAAACAGGACGATCAATCATACGCTCATATTATCATTGAATTTCTAAATGTCAACTAACGTTTTTCAAGGTTAATTAGTATCCATCCAGAAATATGACATTTCCGGATGGATGACGATCCCATACTGCCGGCCGAAAGCTGACCGCCCGAAGAGGGTGGTTTTAACCTTTTATTGAGACAAATAAAAAGATTCTTGTCTATACCGCATCTCCTGTAATAGTATAGTGCAACTTTACGTATTGATACGTTCTACTCTAATAAATTTAACCGTTTTCCAACTCCGCCGGTCAACCAGGACAATTACATGACACCGGTTCTGCAAGCAAAAAAACTGACCATGAATTTCGGAGGAATACGCGCTCTAGACAGCCTTGACCTGGATGTGCGGCGGGATGAGATCGTTGCCTTAATCGGCCCTAACGGAGCGGGGAAAACCACGTTTTTCAACTGCGTTACCGGAATCTTTAAACCATCATCAGGTGATATCCTGATCTCGCCAAACGGCGGGAAAAGTGAACGTATAAACGGCCTGAAGCCAAACAAAGTCACGGAAAAGGGAATGGCCAGGACGTTTCAGAATATCCGCCTCTTTCCCAATATGACGGTCCTTGAAAACGTGATGATCGGCCGCCATTGCCGCATGTCCGCCGGCATTCTGGGGGCGGTGTTCAGAAACAGAGCAACCGTAAAAGAGGAAGAGGAGGTTGTTAAGACAAGTCATAAAATCTTGAAAAAAGTCGGCATAAGGGACCTTGCGGATGAACGCGCCGAAAATCTGTCATACGGCGCTCAGAGGCGTCTTGAAATAGCCCGGGCAATTGCCACGGATCCCTTTCTACTTCTGCTTGACGAACCGGCGGCCGGCATGAACCCGCAGGAGACAAAAGAGCTGGTGGACCTTATCCGGAGAATCCACTCCGAGGAGAGGATCTCAATACTTCTCATCGAGCATGATATGAAACTCGTGATGACTCTCTCGCACCGGATATTTGTCATGGACAATGGCCGGAAGATCGCCCAGGGCACACCTCTTGAAATAAGAAATCATCCGGACGTGATCACGGCCTACCTTGGAGAAGACATTGATGCTTAAGATAAGGAATCTCCATGCGTTCCGTGGAAACATTCATGTCTTAAAAGAAATCAGCCTTAAGATCGCGGTCGGAGAAATCATCGCCCTGATCGGAGCAAACGGTGCGGGCAAGACCACAACACTCATGGCTGTTTCAGGCATCATCGTCCCCAGGTCCGGAGAAATCCTTTTTATGGACGAACCGATCCAGGGGGAACGGCCGGACAGGATCGTCTCCATGGGCATCAGCCACGTCCCGGAAGGCAGAAGGATATTCCCGCACCCCAACGTTATCGAAAATCTCGATATGGGCGCCTTTCTGCGGCATGACACAAACGGAATAAAG
>DAOVYS010000212.1 GCA_030635485.1 Pseudomonadota bacterium
GTATAGATCTTTTGCATTTAAATGGCCTGCGATAAATTCAATATTGTCGGTCAGATGCGTGAAATAATCTTCTATCCGAAGGGTAAGGTCGTTGGCTGATACAAGCATATGTTTTTCGATCTTTTGCCTTGCGTCCCGGTCTACAAAGTATATGCTGATACCGCCAACCAGCACAAGGGGCAGGAGGCTGATCAACATAAGCAGGACCAGAGTCCTGCTCAATATCCTGTTATGCCAGGGAATTTCCATCTCATGGGTGATCTTTTTCAACATTTCATCCGTCACCTGTAATATCCTGCAGCCTGATGCAGGATTTCATCGGACAAGGTAACACCTATGGCTTCAGCGGTTGTCATATTTATAAAGAGCTTGTACATGCGTGGCGGCTCAACGGGAATGGCTGCCGGTGATTCTCCCTTTAAAATCCTGTTCACATGGCGTGCCGCCTGATGGGCTATCTCTTTGAGGCCTCCTCCATAGCCGGCCAGAATCCCCTGTTCGACCTGGGTCTGATCAATACCCATGGTTGGGATCTTCTTTTTCTCTGCCATGGCGATAATCTCTTTTAAACGGGAAAAGACCATAAAGTCGGGATTCAGAACAAGGGCGTCAACAGGGCTTGCTTCCACCATACCAATCGCGTTATCAACTTCTTCATATTTGTAAATAAGATGAATGTCGAGCTGCAGGCCGAGTTTTGCAGCCGCTTCCTTTGTCGTTTCCATGGATAATCTTGACACACTGTTGTCAGGGTTGCAGATAAGGGCCACCCGTTTGATTCCTGGAACCATTTTAAAAAGCAATTCCAGCCGCTTACCTGACATGGGTCCGGTCATATTACTGACACCGGTATAATTGGCGCTCGGCATGGTCAGGCTCTTTGCCAGACCGAATTCAACCGGATACATGGACTCTAAAAAAACCACGGGCAACTCCGTTCCCGTCTCTCTGACCGCATTGATTGCAGGAATTATTGAAGGGCAGATGACATCAGGCCTGCTGTCTACGATTTCCCTTGCCAGAGATTTTAATTCAGCAACGTCTCCATGGGCATTGTAAATGTAATAATGGATATTTTCCCCTTCCCTGTAACCAAGCTCCCGCATTCCCTGTTTAAGGCCTTGGGCAGACAAAGGCACATACATATCAGAAACCAGCAGGATAGCCACCTTGTAAGGTTTTTCCAGCGCTTCGCTCTTGTTCTCTTCCCTGCCCCTTTCGCAACCGATAAGGGCCGGGAAAATTAAAAGAACAGATATTAACAGAGTCGCTTTCCAATATTTCATGATGTTGCTCCATCTTTCATCTTTGTCTGACCTTTCCCCACTCTATATCTAAGCACAAAAAAAATGAAAAATATAGCAATCATTCCTCATGTTCAAGAAGCGGTTTACATACCTTTATAGAAAGCTCTGTGAACCATTCATCCATAGGATCCGAATCCCTGAACACAACCGGATAGTACTTATCCCTTCCACATTCGCCCGGGCGGCCGTTGCCGCCGTTCCATATCCTTGAGGCCGCCTTCATGGCCTTTGACTCATCCGCCTTGTCAAGAAACGATTCCGTATAGGCAAACGATGTGTCCGGGAAAAAATGGAGAGGGAGTCTCAGCCCCTGCCAATACAGTCCCAACAGCTCTTCTAAAATCCCGGCCGCATCCGTAACGGACCTGTAACGCTTAATAGCGTCACCAGCCACAAGAAGTGTCTGATCCGGATAACCTTTTGCTGACATCGCGTTCAGCGCCAGATGTCTGATCCAGGCGGTCAGCCGGTCTTTGGATTTCAGTTTTGCAAACCTGTACTGAAGATGATGATCCGGGTAAATGGAATCTAACCGGCCGGTCAGCCTGAAACCGGACAATTCCAGGTCAACTTCCAACAAAGCAGCCGTTTCCCCTGCCTTAAATTCTAAAAGCCTTAAGACAAACTCTCCAGCCTCCCTGTCAAGTTCCCGGAACAATCCGTCTCCGGTTTCGCCGACCGGGAGCATACCGGACGCGCGGACCATGGCCAGAGTCTGTCTCGCATCCCGGTCGTTCAGGCGGCCGTTGAGAAGTTCCCGGCTGATGAGATAACGTTCCAACCCGTCAGGCACAAAAGGCTCCCGCTCATTCAAGAGCTTTGGGACCTCCTTGAAATTCGCGCCCAGACGCTCCTTTATTAAAAATTTCACCGGGTTTACAAAAAAGGCGGCCAGCCTTTCAATACTTACCCTTTGATATTCGTCCGAAGGTTCAGGCAGCGGCAAAGTTATCAACGGTACTGGATCGCGCTGCTCACCAATAAGCGAGGAACCGGCCGCGCAGTTGCCGGCCGAGTAGCTGAAGAGTTTCAAGTCCCGGCTGAAATATTGCGGACTGAACGGCTGAAGAGGATGACGGATCACAAGATCAACGCTGATTTTTTTACCATTTCCGGAATAGCCCTTGTCAAGATAGTCAAGAAGCGCGCACACCGGAACAGCCGGCGGAATTTCACTGTTGTCCCTGATATCCTGTCCCACATAACTGATATAGAGGACCTCGCCTGCAGAGACAATTGCCTCCAGAAACATATAAAGATCATCGAGCCTGCGGGAACGGTCGCCTCTTCTTCTGGCCCGGGACATCAGGTCAAATCCGACACTCCGGTCGGCCCTGGGATAATCTCCATCATTCATGCCCAGCAGGCAGATCACCTTAAACGGAATACTCCGCATGGGCAGAAGCGTGCAAAAGGTCACTCCGCCGGTCAGAAAAGGAGACCCGGATCTTTCAATATTAAGACGCTTATCCAGAAAGGCCCTGACAACTTCAAGACCCGTCTCCAAAGCATAACCGCCCAGTTCCCCATGATGAGCCAGTTCGGCCAGAATCCTGCGCACCATCAGGATATCGGATTCGCTTTGTTCATCAGGCAGAAAAAATCGATCAAGCAGCAGCCCGAGATATTCCCCCCACCCGGTGATGGTGCGTTTCAAGTCGAGCCCTCCCACATATTCCGCAAGTCTTGAAATAAACTCGCACAAAGCGCCCAGTAGTTGTGCATCCGCACCTTCAATATCATCAAAAGGGAGGATGCCTGCGAACATGCTCTCACCCCTGCCCGGCATTGCAAACCCAAGGAGCATCCGGTCAAGGGCCGCAAACCAGCTGTTTTCGGAAAACCCTGTAAATCCGGACCGTTTTCTATGCTCCTGATCAAGCCCCCAGCAGACTTTTGTCTGTTCAAGCCACCTGATGATAACCGGCAGGTCGCTTTCAGCGATTCCAAAACAGAGCCTGACCGCATCATAATCCAGTACCTTTAAGACCTCTGCTACACCGAAACGCCCCTTGGCCAGATCCAGAACAGCAAACAGACCATCCACAACAGAACTGCTTGACCGTGCCGGTCGGTCGGCAATGGTAAATGGGATGTAGTGAATCTCATCTCTCTGATGATCAGCCTCAAACACGGCCCTTACAAACGGCACGTATTTCTCAATGTCAGGCGCCATTACCACCACGTCTCCGGGATCAAGATCCAGATTACGTCCAAACAGGTCTAAAAGCCTGTCAAACAGGACCTCAATCTCCCGCATGGGGCTGTGGCAGGAATGGACCTGGATGGAAACGTCGTCACCATGGGCTGTAAATCCATCAGTGGCCGCATCGCCAGGTGCTCTGAGGCAAAAAATATCGTTTTTCACGCACCCTAGCAGGGTATCCCGTTCCGGCTCCAAAAACAGGTCCGTCTCCTCTGCCCCGTAATCCTGCACCATGTCAAGAAAATCGCGCCCCAACCGGCCCATATTGCCAAGAAGCGGGTTCCCGGTCTCAAGATACATATATTCGCGTTCAGGCAAATGATCCCCGGCCTGCCGCTTTTTTGCGTAGATCTCCTGTTCGGAAAAGATGTCTCCCCAATATTCCCGGCACGGGTTCATGACAAAGAAGTGAACATCACAGAATTCCGAAAGCTTTGCAAACAGATCCAGAAAAAAGGGAGGCAGGGCCGAAATCCCGAACACCGATATCCGGGCTGGAAGGCGCGCGGGCTGCTGGCTGTTTTGGCTGAATTTCTCAATAAAGGAGGTCCGCAGCGCTGCTCTGTGATTCCTGCCGTGCCTGTCCACGAGCGCACGCCATAAGAGCGACTGCCACTCTTCTTCGCCTTCGCCTGTCTCATGGCCGCCGGACTCCCATTGTGCGATTATGTCGGGACGAAAAATCACGTACTGGTCAAAAATATCCGCCAGCCTTCCGGCCAGCTGCATAAGTTTCAGTCCCGTCTTGTCATCTTCAAGATACGCGTTTAACGATTTAAAGCCGTCACGCGAAGTAAAACGGGGTATCAGGTCCATGAGGCTGAATGCCATTATCTCGCGTGAAAAAAGAGACGTATCCGGGATATCTTCCAGATTCCAGCGGAATACGTCCCAGATCAGTGCCTCGGGGAAACGGAAACAACCGTTTGCCCACACCCCCAGCCGAACGGCAAGCTTCATGGAAACCCACCGCTCCATGCCGCTGCTCTGGACCACGATATACTCGGGCACGAGCGGTGAGGCCGGCGCCGCAGCCAGAACGCGGGCAAGCGAGTCTGCCAGTTTTTCGAGACGATTTCCCGTATAGAGTTTTAACATGATTTTTTTGAATCGCTTAAGACGGTCGGATCGACAATTTTGTGTCGCTATGGTAATTTTTAGATTAAATGTAACCGATCACGGGGCAATAAACACCGTTGAAAAACCCTCTGGCTGTAAGGGGTCACAGGTGCCCCAGGCTTCTGTGCGCCCGAAGGAAGTGCCCTTGGGGTGCGTGATCGGCCCCTGCGATGATACTCCCTGCATATTGCAGGGGCCGAGCGCGTGCAGATGGGGTGCCTGTGATCGCTTACGATTAAATTAAACGTTTTTCCATGCAGTATAGCAAGCACAAAAAAGGAGAAATCAAAA
>DAOVYS010000167.1 GCA_030635485.1 Pseudomonadota bacterium
CCAACCATCAACCGCCAACCCGCACACCATCAACTTTTCTTGCAAATTACCCAACATCATGTTAAAGAACTTCGTTATTCCAGTAAGTTCTTTTCAAATATCATACCATTCCCGAGGGAATTCATCATGCATAGACATTCTGCCAACCCGTTGATTAGATTGTTGTTTTTGCTTGTTTTCTGCCTCTTTCCGCCTGGTTTCGCGTATGCGGATAATGCGGATACTAAAGTTGAGTCTGATGAGGATATGGCCTATCTTGCGCTCTATTTTGATGAGGCCGACCTTGTGGAGACGCCTGCGCGGTTTCCCAAATCGATCACGCAGATCCCGGAAAATTTTACCATTATCACGGCCAAGGAGATCGAGCGGATGAACGCCCATTCCGTGGGTGAGGCGGTAAACCGGGCAGGCGGACTCTTTGTCCAGTTTTCCGGCCGGGATTTTAATGGAATGGCTCATTTTTATCTTCATGAATCCGATTACCAGCATGTGCTGGTCCTGGTGGACGGGATTCGCTGGAATTTTGATGCCGACGGCATGGCGGTCACCAATCCCATTCCGATCGAGATCATTGACCGCATCGAGGTCATCAAAGGGCCTGCCTCTTCGACCTGGGGCTCGTCCCTGGGCGGGGTGGTGAATGTCATCACCAAAAAAACCGGCAAAACGACGCGTCCGACCGGAACCCTTTCCGCCTCATACGGGAGGCCGACTCAGAGCGGTACAGCGCCACAATCAACGGCAAGGCGGGCCCGGTCGGATATCTTTTGTCCGCAAACAGCCAGGATTCGGACGGGCTTTTTATGAACCGCTTTTACGAGGATGAAAGCGTGTACGCCAAAGTGAGCCTTGATCTTGCCCGCTCCACGACCCTTACCTTTACATCCGGTTACAGCGAGCCTGAACTCAGTTTCGGCGACTGGACCTCATGGGGTGTGCGATATGAAAATATCAACCGCAACTTCTGGGCAACCGCAACGCTTGATGCCAAGATAACAGACAATGTCTCCTTTACTGTGAGTGGTTTTCAAAAGGAGCAGAAGTTTATCTATCCACTCTACTTATTGCCTGATGAGATGTTGTGGTCAAAGGATTGGTATGAAATCTGTGTAACCGGCATGAACGCCAGGCTGGGAGCATCCATGGGACGCCATATGGTTGTAATGGGCGCTGAGATCGACAGGACAAAGGCAAAATTCTCTATGAGAGACAATGGTTATGATGAGACATGGGGCGTGTATATCAATGACACCATCACGCTTGGCCCTCTAAGCGTGGTCCCGGGCATCCGCTATGACCATCTAGCGCTTACCAACAACATGATAAGCCCGAGCATCGGGATCACCTGGCACCCTGCCAACCATACCATGGTCCGGGCCTCGGCTGCCAGGGGCTTCCGCCGTCCATATATAAGTCACATAAATTATGATTATATCCAGGACCTTGAGCCTGAGACGGTCGCATCTTACCAGGCAGGGATAGAAAACACTGCGCTCCCCTTTTGCCGTGTAAAGGCCACACTGTTTGAACACAATCTGAAAGACACATGGGATTGGGACTCAAACTGGGTTCTTGACAATGCAGGAAAAACCAAGCGTTACGGCTATGAGCTTGAGATGGAGACCATTCCCTTTTACCATCTTTCAGCAAAGGCAGACTTCACCTATGTGTACACCGACTATTATGGAACGCAGGACAATGATGATATGTACAGCGCAAGACTTACCATACTCTATGATAACCCGGACATTATCACGGCCGAGCTGTTCGGCCAGTATCTCTGGTGGAATAAAGACAGAATATATCCCTTAGATTACCGGTGCGACACAATGATATGGGACCTTAACATCAGCAAACAATTCAAACTGTCCGAACACACCTCCATGGACCTCTTTTTCACGGCCCACAACATCTTTGACGGCCGCCAATACTGGGATCCGATGTATGAAAATGCCCACCGCTGGGTTGAGGCAGGCCTGCGTTTCCATTTTTGATTTGACTCTGGCCCCCTTTTTTTCGTATAATTAAAGTACCCCATAATTTTACCTACGATGATCCTGTAAGAAGAGGTTGAGTCCCCAACCTCTTCTTACAGGATCATCAAACCCAAAAGGAGGATAATTTGATGAAAACAAAAAAGATCGTTGTCCTTTCCAGACCCAAAAACCTCAAAGAGGTTGCTAGTACCATGGGTTGTTGCGGGTCCGGACCTTCCCCGATTAGACCAGAAGAATAAACCATTACAAGGGGAGCTTCGGCTCCCCATTTTTTTATCCTCCTTATCTATTACCCATGTTTCTCTCCCACTACGCCCACATCTTCTCCTGGCCCGACGACCCGGAGCTGCGCCTTGTCTACTCTAGCCGCACCGGCTCAAAGGCCCTGGTCCCTGCCGAGATTCTTGACAATATCAAGCCCCAGAGCCTGGACAGAGAAGATGAGCAGACCTTAAGCGAACTCGGCCTGATTGTAAAAGACCGCGACCAGGAAAAAGAAGAGGCCGCGGGCATGGTTAGGGAGATAAACAGCCTGCGCCAAGTGATGAGCGTATCCGTTATTCTAAACCTGCACTGCAATTTCCGCTGCCGCTACTGCTACGAGGGGAGTCAGAAATCCAGGCGTTTCATGTCCGCTGAAACAGCAAACCAGCTTATCGCACATATAAAAGAGCGGTTTGAGCCGGGCATGACCAAGTTGACCCTGGATTTCTACGGAGGCGAGCCGCTTCTCTCGATTGGCCTTATCAAACACATTGCAGGCTCGCTTAAACCCTTTATTAAAAGCCGAGGCGGTACATTTGAATGCAGCCTTGTGACAAACGGCTCGCTTTTGACCCCAAAGGTTGTGGAACAACTGGTGGCCGTGGGATTGAAACGGGCCAAGATCACGATTGACGGGCCACCTGAAAACCACAACTTCTTCCGTCCCTATCGCTCCGGAGGCCCCACCTTTGACCGCATCATAGGCAATATCAGAGAGTGCTGCGATCTCATCAATATCGGAATCAGCGGGAATTTCACCAAAGACAACTTTGAGCAATTCCCCCTGCTCTTTGACCACCTTTTGGCAAACAACCTAACCCCGGACAGGGTCTACCGGCTCTCTTTTTCACCGGTCCTTTATGTGAATGATGAATTTTCCTCTGGTTTCTGCGGAGGCTGCGCCTCCTGCAATGAAGAGTGGCTGGGCAAGGCCGCGCCCTTTCTGCGGGGAGAAATTTTAAAAAGAGGCTATCGTACCGGGGATATCTCTCCGTCTCTCTGCATGGTGGATGTGGACAACAGTTTTGTTGTGCATTACGACGGCACGATCTATCAATGCGTGGCCATGATCGGACACAACGAATACAGTTGCGGGGATATATGGTCAGGCATGACCGATTACAGACAAAAGTACCATCTTGACCACTGGCAGCAGGAAGAGGAATGCACACAATGCCCGTACCTGCCCCTCTGCTTTGGCGGCTGCCGCTACATGGCCTTCCAGCGTGACGGCCACATGGAAAAGGTAGACTGCCAGAAGAATTTTTTCAACGCCACACTGGAACATCTGATCAGACAGGACATTACCTACGAAGATTCCGTATCCTGAACCCGGTTGGGTTGAATGACAACAAAATCCAACATCACGACATTTGCGACATTTGCCGAGCCTCGCTCCTACTCCACCCAACCTAACCATCCATACCAGCCCTTTCAGAGCGTTTAAAATATGATCAGGCTTGGCGATTTCAGGCTCCACGTGAAAAAGATTGTACACCAACCATGGATATGGGTTAACATAAACTCATTAACAAAATAATATGTTGGTAAGGAGTCAGAAATGCGAACTTTCACCGCAGTCATTGAAAAATGTCCTGAAACAGGGCTTTTTGTTGGGTTCGTTCCTGGATTTCCCGGCGCTCATTCCCAGGGAGACACATTAGATGAACTAAATTACAACTTAAAAGAGGTCATTGAAATGATTCTTGAAAACGGTGAGCCTGAACTTGAAGGTGAATTTGTCGGCACCCAAAATGTTATGGTAGCCTAGCCATGGGAGAGGCGCCGGTACTTAAACCGAAAGAAGTCGTTGCCGTACTTGTGAATCTGGGATTTTTGGAAGTCAGGCAAAAAGGTTCACACAAACAATTTCGTCATCCCGATGGCAGAGCTACAACAGTGCCTTTTCACAAAGGAAGAGATATTTCTCCTATTTTACTCAGGCAAATCACAAAAGACATCAAACTTACCATCCCGGAATTCTTAGCCAATCGATAAAATTGCCGAACAAGTCAATAATCGTGCCCAAATAAGACCGAAACCTCGTGAATCCCGTAACACGGACGGCACACTATCCCGGGACTGAGCTATATCGCCCTTTCAGGGCTTGCAATAAACTCCACAACCCAGAGACCCCAGGGTGTTACCCTGGGCTATTGAATAACGCCCTTTCAGGGCTCTAAAAATCTAATCCGGATCGGCCGTTTCAGGAACCACGTTTGAGGGGTGCATCGGCGAGGGAAAATTGAAACTACCCACCAATAAAGCCCTGCAAGGGCGGTATCCAATAGCCCAGGGCAACGCCCTGGGATTCGGCATAACCAAAAACCAAGCCCTGTAAGGGCGATATCCAACACTAGTTACTATATTCCACATACATACAAAATAGTTTGACTATTTTGCATGTATGTGGAATATGTTCCATATGATTCAAAGAAATCTTTACGATATTTCATTTTCCACGGAATGGGGTCGCCAGATGCGGTTTATCTCCGGCCCGCGGCAGGTTGGTAAGACGACCCTGGCCAGGAAAAAACTTGAGGATGAGAATTCACTGCCCCTCTATTATCTCTGGGATCTAAGAGATGTTCGCCAAAGGTATAAAAAAAATGAGCTGTTTTTTACTGAAGATGGTTTTGCCTTAAAATCTTCACAAAAGCCATGGGTTTGTTTCGACGAAATCCACAAGATGCCCAAATGGAAGAATATCTTGAAAGGAGTTTTTGATGAGACTTCGGACCGGTATCAATTCATTATAACCGGTTCCGCAAAATTAAATATTCTGAAACATGCCGGAGATAGTCTTGCCGGCCGTTACTTCACTTTTCATCTGCTTCCTCTTACCTTACATGAAATAAGATCAACCGTCCCGGACCGCTCCCCGATTCACAAATCCGCCTCTTCTTTTATTGAAACCGCAATAAACGGTGTGCCCGCACCCCAGGACGGACTCCTGCAACTCTTGCAATTCAGTGGTTTTCCCGAACCTTTTCTTCATCAATCACATCCATTCCATAATAAATGGGCCAGGGACTATCTGGAAACCGTCATCCGTGAAGATATCGGCTCATTGACCAGAATTGTTGACCGGGAATATATCTATGACCTGTATAATCTCCTTCCGGAAATGACAGGAAGTCCTCTTTCGCAATCATCACTCGCTTCCCATCTCCAGATCAGCCCCACTACAGTGAAAAATTATCTCCGTCGGCTGGAAGATTTTTACCTTGCCTTTTCAATAAGGCCGTATTCAAAAAACATTAAAAGATCTCTGCTTAAAGCGGGTAAATATTATCTTTATGACTGGTCAAGAATTAATGACAAAGGCGCCTGTTTTGAGAATTACATTGCCTGTGAATTGAAGGCGCGGCTGATGTTGTGGGGAGATGCAACCGGTGATGACTTTCAGTTATTTTACATCCGGAATAAACAGAAACAGGAAACCGACTTTCTGGTTCTCAGAAATGAGATGCCATGGTTTCTGGTGGAAGTTAAACTTACGGATGGTCCAATTGCACGGCATCATACTGAAACTCGACATGCCCTGGGGGATATACCTTTTATTCAGGTGTGCCTTGAACCGGACATTCTCTCTATGCAGAAGCGGGACATGTATAGAATATCAGCAAACCGACTCCTTGGATAATAAAGTGCCTGTCCGGAAATGGCCCTTTTGAGGTTTAGGGGTCAGGGGTCAGGGGTCAGGGAATCTGGGGGGAAATCCGGAGTGCCCTTTTCAGCTATGTTTAAACAGAGCAGATTGACACAAAATCTGGGTACATAATACTAATTATACAAGGGCGATATTCCAGACTATCCCGCGACTGAGCTATATCGCCCCCCACATTAATTTTATCTTTACTATTTCGTTTATATAGTATACAAATAGCAAGGTTGTTTTGTTATAAATTGAAAAAAATGGTCTTGTGAAAAATAATGGACATTTCC
>DAOVYS010000064.1 GCA_030635485.1 Pseudomonadota bacterium
GCAAGCAGGGAAGAGGCGATAAAGGCTCCGATTCCAAAGACAAAAGCCACAACAAGAAAAACAAACATGTAGATATGATCTATCAGGAAAGCCCCTGTCATCTTGGTAATCCTTTTTCAGTCGGGTACGGGAACTCAGTAACCGTTTTCAAGGGGTACGAACTTACTGGAATTCAAAATTCCGCCACGGACTTTGCATAGCTTTCCCGAGCCGCTTTGGTCTTGACCGAGGGCTCACCGAAGTGGAGGCATTTTGTGATACACTTGGCAACGCAGGCCGGCTCAAGTCCTTGATCGATTCTGTCCATGCAGTAGTCGCATTTGTCCACCTTCCCGGTTTCCGGATTCCACTGAGGCGCGCCCCACGGACAGGCGGTAATGCAGCTTTTGCAGCCTACACAGAGTGTTTGATCCACAAAGACGATTCCGTCCTTTGGTCTCTTCTGCATGGCGCCGCTGGGGCATGCCGCCACGCACCATGGGTTTTCACAGTGAAAACAGGATATAAATATATTGGCCATGCGAGGCAGATTGTTGATCAACTTCGGACCTACGGTAATGATCTGACAGAATCGCGGTCCGGGCGGCAGATTATTTTTCATTTTACAGTGAGACTCACAACTGAAACAACCGATGCAGCGTTTCACATCCTGGGATATGTAATATTTGCTCATAGGATCTTCCTTTCCGCCTTTTTCACTTTAACAAAACAGTCTAAAAGCGCATTGCAGCCACCTGCCGGATCATATACATTCAACAGCCCTTTTTCAAATCGATAATCACCGAGTCCTCTGTTGTACGCGCGTGTCTGACATGGCACCTTTCTTCCAAAACCGTGCACCATATAGACTGCCTCCGGGTGGATATATTCCGTCACATAGGCGTGAATGGTTCCTGAATGGCTGCCGTCGGAAGAGGTCACTTCCACCACGTCGTTGTTGAAAATACCAAGTTCGCGCGCTTTGTCACTATTAATCCACAGGGTGTTTACAGCCATTATTTCATGAAGCACCGGGTTATTCTGGGTCATTCCATGTGTATGTACCGGACTGCGGCCAAAGACAAGACGAAAATAGCCTTTTTCTGGTTTTTGGGGCCTGCTGTATGGCAAAAAGGAAGGCAAAGAGTTTTCTTCCAAAAGGTTTGAGACGAATTCAATTTTTTTTGACGGCGTCTTAAATTTCAGATCCTTCATCCGGTCCCACCATACAGGCGCATCAGCAAGGCTTACAAACCCTTTTTCATCAAATGCGTTAAGGTCAATGCCTGTTCCTGCCAGCTGGAACTGCCAGAATTCCTCCATATCTTTGAATTTGAAATAGCCACCCACGCCCAGGCGTTCCGCCAGCTCCTTGAAAATCGCCCAGTCCGGCCTGGCATCATGGCCGCAAGCTATGGCCTGCTTCCGCATGGTAAACCGAGGTTTAAGTCCTTTTTCAGTAGCCAGAGCGCTTGATTTCTCAAGGTAAGTTGCTGCCGGGAGTATCACATCGGCATGCCAGGCAGTTTCACCGTACTTTGCGTCAATAGCGACTATGAGGTCCAATTTGTTAAAGGCCTTCATCTGTTCTTCCGGATCAGGAAGGCCTATCAGGGGATCATGCCGATGGACTATATAGGCTTTTATCGGATATGGATCTTCATTTATAATGGCAGGATAGAGCAGATGCAGTAATCCGGGACCTGCATCAAAGTGTTTGTATTTCCATCCGCATCCGTCAACACGCTTCTCCTCTGGTTTGGGGATCGTGCTCAGCAGGTCATTCAACCCCTTTTTGCCTACATCGCCCGGACCTTTCTGAAAAAACAACCCTCCAGGGGCCTCAAGGCTCCCCATAAGCACATTGAGAATATAAGCGGTCCTCGAAGAATAGAACGAATCCATATAACGGGCCGTCATCCAGCCGGGATGGAAGATAACGGAAGGTCTGTCTTTTGCCGTTTCACGGGCAAACTCTACAATTTCCCTGGCAGGAATGCCGGTTTCTTCTTCCGCCCATTCAGGGGTATGGGAGACTACAAAGGCCTCCAGCTCTTTGAGCCCGGTCACCCATTTGTCAACGAACTCGGTATCATACAGTTTGTCGCGAAGGACAACATGAATGATTCCCAGGTTCAGTGCATAATCGGTTCCCGGCCGAACCATCCAGAATCTGGTGGCCTTCATGGCTGTGCCGCTCGCTCTAACATCGATGTAGGTTATCTTTCCGCCATTATCAAGACTTTCCATTATGGCGTTTGCCGCCTTGACCCTTATGGATTCAAATACGTTTCGACCATAAAGAACCAGATGTTTGCACTGTTTGTAGTCATAATTGAAGGTCTTTCTCCCGGAACCGAACAGAGAAAGGGATGCGTGCTGGATATTTCGTCCGCAGGTGCAATCGTGATTGAAATAATTGGGAGATCCGACGGCGCGCAGGAAGCTTCGGTGAATATCTCTGAAAGGCCCCCCGCGGTCGGACAGGGCAATGGCCCTGCCCCCATGTTCCTTGATGATGGCCGCAAGTTTATCCGCAATATAGTCCAAGGCCTCATCCCAGGTCACTTTCCTCCATTCACCAGCCCCCCTTTCACCCTGTCGAATCATCGGATGCCTGGGCCTTTCATAGTCATACTGCATGGCAATGCCGGCTGATCCTTTTGCGCAGAGCCGCCCTGCCATGCCGGGATCATGGGGGTTCCCTTCTATCCATTTCACTACCCCATTTTCCACCTCCACACGGATGGGGCATCTGACGCTGCACATTCCGCAAATGCTGAAAACGGATTTTCTCATGGAACCACTCCTTAATAGTCCGCTCGAAAACAAATTCGGATTGTTGTTTTAGATTTGATAATATTCCCGACAAGCAAAATAATTATCAAAATAAAAGGATTTTTCATGCCCCACAAAAGTATCACGCTAATCATCATAAAACAACTCCAAAAACCCCTGCGGCACTCCGTTTAGTCATTCAAAAAATGGTAAGCGTTCACCAGCGGCGCATCGTTTTTAGTGCCTTAGTAGTTATTTTTTTGTTTTATATGGCAAAAAACTCCGAAGTTATTTGTGACGCCTGCGGTACCACATGTTTTAAGGCACTTATACCCCTCAAGGGGGTACTGAAAAGAGTCTAGGACTTTAAAAAATTTCAGTTTATCTGGGTTAGGTTTTCCCTTGACAATCCTATTCCGCAAGTGATATCGCTTCTTTTGTTAGCACTTCGCAAGAAGTAAGAAATTTAATCCCTATGAGACAAACAGCAGTCCTAACCCTGCCCTTTACCCATAAATCAGTGCATGGATAATTTTATTCCCCTTCGGGGAAATGGCGTATAGCCGGTGTGCTTCAGCCACCGGTATAGGTGCATACATGGGATCGTCCTGAAGGGACGATGCCTTCCCGTGACCGATCCCCGTCGAAACGTCTGATATGTTCGGGGTGTCCGTTACCGGTGGCTAAAGCACACCGGCTATACGCCTCCACCCCTTCGGGGTTTTACTAATACGGTATTTATGGATAAAGCAGCCTCCTAAGCGGGGTAACCGTTTTCCGGCTGCCTTGATCCCACGATAGCGTACCATTCGACCGTCTGTTTCAAATCAGAATCATACCGGAGGAAAAGCATGAAACGTAGTAGCTCTCTATTTATGGTGCTTCTGGCAACTCTCCTTTACCTTTGCTTCCCAGGAATATCCGTGGCGGTTGAGGCTGAACTCACGGCAAAAAATGTAAAGGCCGGAGATCCGATCACTGTCAAGGGAACCATTGCGTCCGGTCGGGACCTATATATTGTTATCTGCACGGAGTCGACCTTTAAGCCATCTGATGCAATAGGTGTAAAGGAGAGAAAAAAGCTGTTAAAACAATTTGAAAGCGATCCGACCATCCCTCCAAATTATTACGTAGTTACAAATGCGCCGGACGGACTGGCTGTTGCCAAAGAAGCTGACAAGGGTCAGACCAAGGGAATCTTTGCTTTTCCTCCATTCAAGTATAAGGTCCGGGTGAATAAAATCAAAAAATGGGCGGATCTAAGCGATGAGGCAAAAGGTATGCTCGGTCCGGTAACAACAGAAGCAGAGTGGAATTTTCTGACATACACCCATGAAAATAAATTCGGCATCAACACGGTCTCAAAGGAGAGACCGGTTGGCGGCGGCAACGCCAAAATGATCCTTTCGGATTACAACACCCGGAAAGAGGCATGGAATAATGGTGTGCGCGTTCAGCTTGACAAGGGGTCGGGCAAATTTACGGTTGCTATGGTTCCATATCGGAATATCGCACCTGATACCAAGATGTCGGTTTATGTGAACGGTGAAAAAATCGACACCCTAACCATTGATAAATCAGGTTATTTTTTCAGTACCGGCAACACGTATATGAACCCCCTGCTTGTAACCCTGGGCGCTTTTATTATCGGTGTCCTCTTTGTCATCATGGGGGCTGCGGGCGGACTTTTCACAGCAGCTTTCCAGATCACGGTGGTCGGCACAAAAGGCCCTTTGGGCATCAATGCGGCCAACACAATCAAACCCACGAATCTTTTTCTTACACTCTGCTCTCCGATTACGGGTCTGATCAATTATTTCAAAGAAAACCGTTTTGCCTGGCCTGTAGCAGTCTGCTTTGCCATTGGAATTGTTATTGGCGCATTTTTTCTCGGGCCTGCATTTTCAGCAAAGTATCTGCCTCTTAAGGCATATAAATTCTACCTGGGTATTGTCTGTCTCGTTATCGGAGTTAAGCTTTTTTGGGAAAGTCTGCCGGGCAGCATAGAAAAGAAAAAGGCAATGAAGGCCATTATTCAAAAATTCAATCTGGCTGTCAAAGAGGCCAAGGGATCGGGCAAGGCGGTAGAGCTCGGCAAGGTCGAATTTGAGAAATTCAATTTTGTCAGATTTGACATGCAATTCTGGGGCGAAACTTTTGTGGCCCGGCCTCTTGTAATGCTGATAGGAGGTGTCATCATGGGTATGGTTGCCGCCTCATTCGGCGTTGGCGGCGGCTTCATGTTCATGCCTTTTATGACGACAATCATGGGCTATCCCATGTACCTGGCCGTGCCCATTGCCCTGGCAGGCACATTCGCCACTTCCATCGGCGGAATTGCCAAGTATATCCTTATGGGCTACAGCCCTGACTGGATGATGGCAATCTGCATTGCGGCAGGCGCCATCGGAGGCGGTATGGTAGGTCCCAAGATTCAGAAGAAACTGCCTGAGATCTTCTTGAAACGGATGCTGGCGCTGGCACTTATCATCGTTTTTATGAAATATACACAACTGCTGGTTTTTTTGCGCTGATTTAGACACGTGGTAATAATCGAAAGGGGGTCGACAGGCCCCCTTTCCTCGTTAAGTGATCTTCTTGCAAGCCATTCTTGACTACATTGTTCATCTTTTCGACCTGCTGTTTGTGAGAGTGGTCCAGCCGTTTTTTGTGTTTCTCGGCCAAGTCCTGGAATTTTTGATAATTGCTCCGCTTTTATTTCTTTCCGTCCCTGTTTCACTTCAAGTGGTCGCTGTTGCGGTTTTGAGCGGCCTTTTTTCCATGCTTTTGCGCCGATTTTTGAATGTTGAAAAAAAAGAACTCACTTTTAAACATGCATTTACCAAAAAACGAGAGGAACAGCAGAATATCAAAATGCTCTCCGACTGGAAAACCAGGGACGTTCTGTATCGAACCAGCGACAATGAAATTGATGAAAAATATAATATCTATCTGGCTCAGCGCTTTGCCAGGCATGGTATCGTCTACCTCCTGCCGGTCTTTTTTGCCCTTTTCTGGCTTGAAAATCTGTTTTCCCCTGAGACACTGACCCTTTTGCACGGATACCCTTTTCTCCTCCCCCTGCCGGACAATTCTTACGGTATTGACGGATTGTCCGTCTCATTCGTATTTCTCTTATCCTATGTTCTGACTCTTCTCGTCTGTTTTTGGATCCGTAAAAAATGTAAAGGGTATCTTGAACGAAAATCCTAATTTTTCAAGATACCCTTAAATTTTCAAAAAAAGTTTTTTGTCGGACTTGACTATTTTTAAACAACCTGATAGCAAATAAACGTCTTTTTTGCGGGCTATCAGATTATTACAGCCATTTGCCATTTTTTTCTGGGACAACTTCCCATCTTTCCGGGAATTATTACCACTATATTAGGTGGCTACCCTATAGACAACAAACTGAAATTTTGAAATATTATCGCTGTTGTCCTTAAAAAAAATCAACGGGGGAGCACAAAATTACAACAGGAGAATTCAATATGAGAATGAAATCAGGAAAATATTGGGTCGCCACCTTGACCGCAATTTGTCTATTGCTTGCTCAGCCGGCATTTGCCGGCATAAGTAATGAAGAGCTTCTTGAAAAGCTTAATAAACTAAGTTTTACAATTCAGAAACAGCAACAGGAGATTGAGATGCTTAAAAAGGCTCTCAACAACCAGGAAACACCTGTTCAACAGGTCAAATGCCCGAAGAAACATCAGTGCACGAAGACCGCTTCTCTTGCAGACAAGGAAACGTCCTACCCTGATTGGATGCCTGAATGGATCAACAGAATCAAGGTGTCCGGTGACCTGAGACTCCGTTACGAAGGGCTTTACAATCGCGAACAGAGACAGGCTGACAATACTCTTGACGCTATTCCAACAAGAGACAGATACAGAATAAGGGCGCGTCTCTTCTTTGACGGCAACATCTCGGATGAAATATCCACTCACTTCATGATCTGCACGAACCAGGATGGGAACCAGGAAGCCACAACCACGAATCAGACCTTTAACGATGATTTCAGCGACAAGGGTATATACCTGCACAGGGCGTATGCCACCTACAAACCAGACTGGCTTAAAGGCTTTGAATTAACAGGAGGTAAATTCAAAAATACCTTCCTGCATACAGATATCATGTGGGATCCGGATGTGAATCCTGAAGGAATTTACGAGCGTTATCAATATTCAGGATTGGGAGATTTCAGGCCTTTCATCCATTTGGGACAGATGGCCGTGAATGAGGAAAACACCCAGGCGGATGATGCCAACCTTCTCATCAGCCAGCTTGGTTTTGACTGGAAGATAGGGCCTGTCTCATGGACCCTGGCTGGAAGTTACTACAACTGGGGTAATCTTCACAACTCTGAATTTCTCCACTTGGCCGACTATAAAGGAGGGGGTGGCAACACTTTTGAACTGGATGACAATGGAGTTCTCCAATACCGTTATGATTACAATCTCTGGGAGGCCATCTCGACCGTCAAGTTCAATGTGGGCTCCATTCCTGCGAAATTGATCTTTGATTACATTGTGAACACAGCAGATGACGTTCCCGGGAAGCAGGATACGGCCTATTTTGCAGGATTTAAATTGGGTAAGACAAAAAAACAGGCTGACTGGTCACTTTTTTACAAGTATGCCAGGATTGAAAAAGACTCTGTGATCGGTTCCATGAATGATCAGGACTTTTATGGGGCAAACCGCAAAGGCCACAGGGTTTCGGTCAAATACATGCTTTTTAACAGGCTGCAATTCGGCACTTCTTACTTCTACACTGATCCAATTACTGACTGGGATACAACGTCAGTCACATTCGGCAACAACAGAAACAGAGAGCATGAAGAGAGGCTTCAGACTGAACTGGTATTTAAATTTTAAGGCCATCTTGAACGAAAATTCTAAATTATTCAAGATACCCTTAAGATCTGTTTGGCTCCGGCTTGTCCGGGGTAGGAGAATCAAAATTCTGTCTTGTCGTCTCCATCTTGGGCAGCAGCTGTGGCCCTTGTATCTTCAGTAGCGTCGCCGCTTTCTTTGGACTCTTCCGGAGCAGGTGTTTCAGTCGGTTGCGGCGTGGGTGTAGTATCCTGTCGGCCTCCCACGCCGTTTCCTATTTTTAAAAACATCTCTGTTATCCTTCGTCCGACTCCCAGTCTGGCACGCAGTTCGGAAGGCTTAGCCGGTTTTACAAGATAGTCGTCGGCTCCACCGTCCAGTGCAAGAACCTTTTCTTCAGTTGACTTGCGGGCACTGAACATAATGATATAGACATACGGTCCCTCGGTACGGACCCGCATACGCTGACACACCTGAAGGCCGCTTAAACCCGGGAGTTGCCAGTCCAGTATGGCCAGCTGTACAGTGAAATCGTTTTCCAGTATGTTCAGGGCGTCGTCACCGTTTTCCACCTCTATCGGTTCATACCCCCATTTTTTCAGGAAGTTGGACAAACCCTTCCGGACAACAGGGTTGTCTTCGGCAATCAGCACTTTTATGGTCTGTTTGGTAGGCATGATTTCAGATATTCTCCTGCAAAAAAAGGAATTTGATGAACAGGTCTAATTTGTCATTTGAGCGAATTTTATCATTTTATGGCTGTATTATCACGTTTTATCTTTGATTTCCACCAGTAGGGATTGCGGCTCTTTTTTTCTGCTTGACTCGGCTTTCCATTGATACTATGTTTCTAGGGTTCGGTTGAAATCTGAGCATTGATTGAGATATTGGGAAATACCGCTATTTGAAGGATATGTGCTGTTTAGACCCTGAGTCGAAGCATGTACGCTTTTTGCGTAGATGTTATGAGTTGCTAATGTTCAGGGGTTCAGAGGTAAAGGCAAAGATAATTTAATTTTTAGGAGGATTTAATTATGGCAGTTTATGTAGTGGGACACAAAAGTCCGGACACTGATTCCGTAACTTCCGCGATCGCTTATGCTGAGTTGAAAAAGGCTCAGGGGGTGGACGCAATAGCCATTATGCAGGGTGAACTCAATCCTGAGTCCACAATGGTTCTGGAGAAGTTCGGTTTTGCAGCGCCTGAGATCATGACTGATGCGACCGGCAAGCAGATCATACTGGTTGACCACAGTGATATAGCTCAGGCCCCGGACAATCTGAAAGACGGAGAGGTTGTGGAGATCATCGATCACCACAAGATCGGCGATGTGACCACCAATAACCCGATCTTATTCTGCGCGCAGCCTGTAGGATGCACAGGCACGGTTATAAAACAGCTTTATGAGATCAATAAGGTAGATATACCCAAGAATATTGCCGGAATTATGCTCGCCGCCATCCTGAGTGACACCGTGCTCTTCAAGTCACCCACCACCACGGATGCGGACAAGGCTGCATGTGAAGGACTCGCCGCAATTGCAGGCGTGAGTGACATGGAAGCCCTGGCCATGGAGATGTTTAAGGCCAAATCAGCAGTACAAGGCGTTCCGATGAAAGACCTTATCTTCCGTGACTACAAAGACTTTGACATGGCAGGCAAAAAGGTTGGCTGTGGACAGCTTGAGCTGGTGGATCTTTCACTGGTTGCCGACATGCGGGATGACCTGTACAAGGCGCTGCAGGAAGTGAAGGACGAAGGCGGCCGCCATTCAATATTCCTGATGCTGACCGACATCATGAAGGAAGGGACAGACCTGATGGCAATAACCGATGAT
This sequence comes from Pseudomonadota bacterium, assembly GCA_030635485.1. Classification (GTDB taxonomy): domain Bacteria; phylum Desulfobacterota; class Desulfobulbia; order Desulfobulbales; family DAOVYS01; genus DAOVYS01. The sequence goes on from DAOVYS010000064.1 coordinate 9,434, forward strand.
CCTTCAATCATAGAAAAGGCATTCGGCAAGAAGCTGGAAGGCCAGACCGTATGGATTGACGGAATGATGAGCCGTAAAAAGCAGACCATTCCGCCGCTGCAGAAGGTATTCGGCGCATAGTCGATTTCAGACCGTACGTCAGTCTAAACAAAAAAGGCTACAGGACTTCAGTCCTGTAGCCTTTTTGTTTTGGACCAACCCGCAACCCGCTATTTCCCCCCTTTCTCCTTTGCCAGAATCTTACGCCATTTTGTCAGCCTGTCCCTGATCAGTGCTTCGTGGCCTCTGTTTGTAGGTCGATAATAGGTTTTCCCTTCCAGTTCCAGGGGCAGATGCTGCTGGTCAACGAGTGCATAGCGGTTATCGTGGGCATATTGGTAGTTTTTGCCGTAATCGAGTTCTTTCATGAGTCTGGTGGGGGCGTTTCGAAGATGCATGGGCACGGGAAGACTTCCTGTCCGCTCAATATCTCTCATCACCTCTTTGTAGGCCATATAGGCGGCATTGCTTTTAGGCGCGGTTGCAAGATAGAGAACCGCCTGGGCCAGGCTCAGCTCCCCTTCCGGGGAACCGAGAAAGTGATAGCTGTCCCTGGCGTTAAGTGCGTTGGTCAGGGCCTGTGGGTCCGCGTTTCCAATGTCCTCGGAGGCGAAACGGATCAGCCGTCTGGCAATGTAGAGCGGTTCCTCTCCTGCTTTCAGCATTCGTGCAAGCCAGTACAGTGCGCCGTCCGGATCACTGTCCCGCAGGCTTTTGTGAAGCGCTGAAATCAGGTTGTAATGTTCTTCGCCATTCGCATCGTAAACAAGGCTTTTTCTTTGAATAGCCTCTTCAACCATTGCAAGGGTGATCACGTTCTTACCGTCCAGGTCTGAATTCGCGAGCGATGCGGCTATTTCCAGACTGTTAATCGCGGTCCTTGCGTCTCCATCCGCCATATTGGCCATATGATCCAATGCCTGGTCGTCTATCTCAATGTTAAGCTTGCCAAGTCCGCGTTCAGGGTCAGAGAGTGTGATTTTTATGATTTCCCGGAGGTTGTCCGGAGAAAGGCGGTTCAAGACCAGGGTCCGGCAGCGGGAAAGAAGCGGCGCAATCACCTGAAACGATGGATTTTCAGTGGTGGCGCCGATCAGGGTGAAAAGCCCGCTTTCCACATGCGGCAGGAACGCGTCCTGCTGGCTCTTGTTAAATCTGTGTATCTCGTCCACAAACAGGATCGTGGATTTTCCGGCTTCATCCCTGGTTTTTTGGGCCTGGGATACGATGTTGCGGATCTCCTTGACCCCGGAAAGAACAGCGGAAAAGAAGATGAAATCAGCGCCCGAGGAATGCGCCAGAATATGGGCAAGCGTGGTTTTCCCGGTTCCGGGCGGCCCCCAGAGAAGGAGTGAAGGCACATATTTTTCGCTTATGAGGCGCCTAAGCAGTTTGCCCTCTCCCAGAAGGTGTTCCTGACCGACAAATTCTTCAATCTTCTGAGGACGCATCCGTTCGGCAAGCGGGATGTTGGTGTGTTTGGAAGAAGTCATTGAACTCACAAAAAAACTCCCTGCAGGTGGGGTGAGAGACCCGCAGGGAGTTTATACATACTTAAAAGAATTTAAATCTCAAAAAAAAGAGAGATTAGAATTCCATGGTCAGAGTATTTGTAACGAGAACGATGTCGTTCGTGTCGTCGGTCTCATAGTCAGCGCCGCCCAAATAGGCAACCTCAAAGAAATCGCCTGTGTCAAGATAACCGATGTTGAGTTCATA
>DAOVYS010000004.1 GCA_030635485.1 Pseudomonadota bacterium
AGTCTCGTCAAACACGCCGGAACAGATAGTCCGGCCCGTCTCTGTCAATACCAGCCTATACTTGAATGCCACTGACGCAGGATGCACAACCGCACGTTTCTTCCCCTCCCTTTCAGCGTAGCGATAAACCGTGCAAATAAAGACCGCATCCGTCTGCACCCTGCGTCCAACGACCAGAGCCAGAGAAAGATAATCTCCGGTGTGATTGCCTGCAAGGGCCTCTCTCCTATTTTTTGAAATGATCATTACCGAATCGGTATCATCAAAATATTCTCTCAAAATTCCATCCAGAACTGCCGCCCCCGTCTCAAGCAGGCGGGCGACCGAATCGGGTGACTCGCTGTCCCTTTCAACAGAGATGTCAACCGGCAGTACTGCGATGGAATTCAAATTATATGTTTCATCCTGAGTCTTCTCCGTCGTTACCGGGGCGCAGGAAACAACGTGCATAAGCAGAACAATTATCACTACAGATGTGCCGCAAAGTCTTTTGCACGAATAATAGAATCTCATGATGATTCTCCTTGATTATCAACGACAATAACTGATCACGGGGGCTAGGCAACCAGACAACGGTTATCCCCCTTACCGTGTAAGCGGTCACAGGTTAAATAGTGCCTTTGGAAGACACAGGCCCTTTAGCCCTGGATTCCTTAGCGGTTGCTTGGTCCAATGCCTTTCCCAAGGCCTTGAAAGCGGCCTCAAGGATATGATGAGTATTTTCGCCATGAGGCATCTCCACATGCAGGGTCATTCCGGCGTGAAGGGCCATAGCCCTCAAAAACTCCTTGGCTAGAGCAGTATCAAAATTCCCGACCTTCTGATCCGGGACAGTGATCCCGTAATGCAAAAACGGCCGGTTGGATAGATCCAGAGTAACCCTGACCAGAGTCTCATCCATGGGAACCGCGGCAAAGCCATATCGTTTTATGGAACCAAAATCCCCCAGACTATCTTTTATTGACCGCCCCAGGCAGATCCCCAGATCTTCAGCCGTATGATGGCCGTCAATCTCAGTATCACCGGATGCTGAAACAACGAGGTCAAAGAATCCATGCGTTGCAAAGAGTGTCAGCATGTGATCCAAAAAAGGAATACTGGTCTGAATGTCGGACTTTCCACGCCCGTCAATACAGATCTCAAGTTTAATATCCGTCGATTTAGTCTTGCGGTTTATTTTGCCTTTTCTCTGAGCAGACAATGCCATGTAGCGCTCCCCTATTGATATACGTAAACTTGTATTACAGGGTAAGGGGATAACCAAATAACGGCCATCCCCTTATCTTTAACCGTTCTCAGGAAACCGCCTCGGAATCCGAATCCTTACTTCCACTCTTCGTTATTTCCAAAAAATAATGCTCGGAATATCACACAGATAACTGCGCTTATTTTTTGAAAATGGCTCGATTTGAGAAAAAATTGCTATTTTCTTACAACCTCTGAGAATGAACTCTATTTAAAAAATGGCGAGAGTAAAAAAAAGCCTACGTCATAATATCAAAAATGTCTCAAAAAAACAATTTTTGATATTATGACGTAGGCTTTATATAAACTACTGTTAAATATCTACTCAGCCTATCACATTATTTACATTTTAAAAAACTCGTCTTTATCAAACGGCTTGGTAAGACTGCCAATAGCCTTATTTATTGCAAACTTATTTCCAGTAAGACCGCTTATGCCAACAATTACAGTTGATTAAAAATATCTGAAAAAAAGTATACTGAAAATTTTCTATTCCTCTTTGAGTTTCATATGGTCAGGCATTATTGCAGCCTTAATAAGCAACGGCTTTAAAAATGACCATTTGATTCCGATATGATATGCTTCTTCCATATCTCGTATTGCATCCCAACAATTATGACACGGAGTAAGAACAAACTTGCAGCCTGTTGCAAGAACCTGATCACGTTTATTTTTAAATCCGATTTTACGTTCCGGCCCATAACGAGCGAGACCATTCAAGCCGCCGCCGCCGCCGCAACAAAAGGCATGTTCTCCATGGGGTTCCATTTCTATTACCTCTTCACAGAGATAACTTGCGATTTCTCTTGTACACTTTTCAAGCCCACCATTTCTCACATAATTACATGCATCCTGTATTGTAACAGGCTCTTTTATCTTTTTGGCAGGATCTATCTTAATTTTACCCTCCCGTAAAGCCTCTGCCACCCATTCAACATAATGCAAGGTCTCAATAGGAGTCTTGCCGCTTTCAAGACCTGCATAATATGGACCTTCAACTACAGTGCCCCTGTATGCATGACCACACTCGGTCACAACCATCCGTTTTGGTTTCAACCTTTCAATGGCATCATATACAGTTTCCACCTGCATCTTACATCCTTCCCAGTCGCCTGCAAACATGGTAAGACTTGTCTCCTCCCAGCCTACACTCGGCACTGTCCAGTTCTCTCCCGCCATCTGAAAAAGAATAGCCATTTCCGCAACATCTTCAGGATAAAATTTAGGCTCTCTTGCATTAAGGGTATATATTATATCAGCATTAGGCTTATCAATCGGAATTTCAAGGCCGGGATAATCCACACCATATTCATCCGCCATCCATTCACATGTGTCTACCCAATCCTCTGTAGTCACATCCATCTGGCCCCTATATACCCTGTGCATGCCCGAACCGATTTTCAACTCATATGGAACAAAACCCTGGGAAAACAATAATCCTCTCAAATAACTAAACATAGCCCCCATATCAATCCCATGCGGACAGTACAACCCACACCTATTACAACAGGTGCACTTTCCCCAGGCCGTATCCATGGCATTTATCATAAAGGCGGCATCTACTTTCCCTTTCCGTCTGACAAGTTCACCCAAGGTGGATTGAATCTTATAAGAAGGAGTCTGTTTAGGATCCTTATTATTTGTTAAATAAAAAAAGCAACTGTCAGCGCACAATCCACAATGATTACATATTTCAAGCCATGTCCTTATGCGTGATTTGCACGTCTTTTTTATCAAGGCGCCCAAATCATCATGACTAACGTCAAGGGTTTCCATTTCCTTGTAATATTTTTTCCCACCCGCATCGCCCATTAACTCCATAATTCTTTCTTTGCTGTTAACAGGCCTATTATTACATAAAATACCTTGAGGCATTGTCTTTATCTCCAAAAAATTAATATTTTTGCAAAAAAATTACCACGTAAGCTGTTTGTTGCCCTTCATGCCACCCCGTTTTATACCGAAATCCATTCCAAGTTGAGCCCTGGAGCAGAAGAAAAGGACAAAATGTGAAAGCTTTGTAAATGGTATGGCTATAAGCATGATCTCACCGGATATAATATGCGCCAGTAACCAAAACTGATAATCCGAAAATTGATATCGAGCCATAAAACCGGTAACAAACGGGGCAACAGCAATAAGTAAGATCAGATAATCATAAAAAGTTGTAATAATTCTCACTTCAGGAAGGGCAATACGCCGTAATACCATGTAAACAGCGCTAATCAGAACCGCAATAGTCAGGTAATCGGCAAAAGATTCGGAGATTGTCCATAAGCTGAATCCCCATCTTTCCGTAAGCATCATATTGTGGGCCAATAGAAAAACAGGAGTAAACAGAAGACCGAAATGGAAAACAAAAACCGCAGTCGTCATTACAGGATTGGCTCGCCAGTTTCGTGTACCAAAAGGTATCAGCCAGGAAAAAACGGATTTTATGGCGCCTTTGACTCCGTACGACGTATTGACACCGTAAGTAACCCTGTCAATTTTCCAATCAAGACCCTTTACATAGAGAAGTACGCGCAGCACTACTCCAACGCCGAAAATAATGAATGTTCCCCACAAAACAGGACCGGTGAGTATTTCATACAATGTAGCATCAGGTGGGATCATTTGTTTTTCCTCTTAATAAGATAGACAAAAATATTTATTTGCCGGAAAATTAAAATAACGCTTATTCATCGTCATCCCTTTCTGTAAGAAACATCCAGGCCAATGTAGCTAGAACCAGGGATACGCCCAGCAGAATATAGGTTAGATCCTCATTCTGCTTCATAAAGTCATGTAAAGTATATATGCCATGTTCCATGTCAGTGCCTCTTGATATATTCAATCCATTAAGAACGTAAGGTGATGAGTTGTTGTATCTGTTTAGTGATGCGATTTAAAATCAGGATGATCATATAATATAGGCATCCTGGTCACAATAAACCTGAAGACCAGCCCCACTATCGTAACAACGGTTATCAATATCCAGACCTCCATCCAGGTCGGAGTATATTTTTCACTGAACGGCAAATGGTAATTGTAACATAAAAGAGTTACATTAAATCTGTTCAGTATAATGCCAAGCAGTGTCCAGACTGCGGTCCACCTTATCAGCTTGGTGTTTTTTTCACGGCACCCCATTGCAAAGAAAAGACATGGAAGAGCAACGAACCCCAGAAGCTCAAGCAGATACCAGTACCCGTACATGGAAGAAAACAGATAATGCCACTTATCCGCAGTAGCCAGTCCGAAAACCTGTATGGTCAAGTAGCCGAGCATAGCAACACAGGCCCCTTTTCCAAAAGCAAGAATCACCCCTTCATCTTCATCAAGATACCTCTCATTCATCAGATGTTTAAAAAAGTGTTTGCATATGGTGGTCATTATGATGAGCACTGAAAGACCTGAAAAAATACTTGAGACAAAGAAGTATACGGGCAGATAAGGCGATTGCCAAAGGGGATGGAGTTTTGCGGGCGTTATAGTCCACATGGCTCCAAGGGTTGACTGATGCATCGTGGAAAGCACGACCGCGAAAATGGCAAGAGCGAGTGTCCCTTTCAGCAACCAGTTCCTGGCTTTCCTGTAACCTAGCCATTCACAGGAAAACGGAAGAAATTCAATGAGAAGAACCGTGATATAGAGCACGACACATAAGGCAACTTCAAACAGAAGGGATGTAGTACCAGGCTGTACTACAAACGGATAAGCCATTATTATCCGCTCCGGCCGACCTACATCCAGCAGTGTGAGAGATCCTGCCGCAGTGCAATAAGAGAGAAAGCCTATAAGTACGGCAAGCCTTACAACAGAATGATATTTTTCCATTCCGAACAGATAAACCGCAGCACCGGTTGTATATCCGGCGGCCCCAATGGGAACCACAATGAATATAAAGAAGCTTTTCCATATTCCCCATGGATAATCATCTGAAAAATTGGTTACTGCTCCCAGTCCGCCCTTGAACCGAAGAAAAATCAAATAGAGCCCTATTATCACAATTATTCCGGCAACCAGATTAGTGAGGGTGAAAAGACCCCTCCCTGAATTTTTGTCAGGCATCAGGATCCTCCTCAATTTTTGTCTCAGTCTTAGATTCAGATTCAGCAGCCTCTTCCAGAGCCTTCTTAACCGCTTTCTCCTGTTCCGTCTTGGCTTTCACAAGAAGGATCTCTTTTTGTTTCTCAGCGAATTCCTTGGCTTTTTTTACTTTTTCGTCACCCTCGGCGTTTGCCTTGGCAACCGCGATAGCCACAGCTTCCGCCTTTTCCTTGGTCGCGACTTTTTCCCTTCTTAACGACATGCCTTTCATGCCGAGAAGAAAAGCCGGCCAAAGCCCCACAATCATCGGAACAAGACCAAGTGATCCATGTGCCAATTCCGGCCCGGAAGTAACTCCCAGGTCCTCACGCATCCCGACTTCATGAAACGGCACCGGGGACAGATACAGCCAGCTCGTCCCTCCCATTTCATGTTCACCGTATATGTGATCAACATATCTGTCAGGATATTTACGTATACGTTCACGTGCAATTTTGATCAAATCATCCCTTTTATGAAAAATAAGAGCCTCTTTGGGGCATACTTCCACACATGCCGGCAACTCTCCTTTTTCAATCCTGGGGGCGCACATGGTACATTTTTGAACCAATGGAACCAGATTTTCATTGTATTCATAGGTGGGAATTTCAAACGGGCATGCAATCATGCAATACCGGCAACCCACACAGACAGTGGGATCATATTTAACCGCGCCTTCCGGACTTTTCTTAAATGCCGCAACCATACACGCACTTGCACAGGAGGGTTCCAGGCAATGATTACACTGCATTTTCCTGAATACCGGCTTGCCGTTGTATTCAACATTATCATATCTGTTGACCACAGTATGACTTGTTGGAGTTGTCCTTCTTTTTTCATCAAGAACAGTCAGATCAGTAAAGGGCTTGTCGGGCTGAGGCAGATCATTTACCTTGTTACAGGCCTCTTCACATAAACGGCACCCTACACACAGGGACATATCGTGTAAAACCCCCATACTGTCGGGATAACCTGTAAAATGACCCCCCGCATTGGCCGTTTTGCTCGAAGAAGCACCGATGCCTGCTGCTACCGCGCCCATCCAGCCAAGAAACTTTCTTCGTGATATGGACATCTGTTTTACCTCAAAAAACGTTTTTTCAGAATGACTGATTTACCTAAATTATAACCTTAAAAACTAAATCTCCTTTTTTTCGTGACAATCGGTACAACTCCATTCAAGTCGGCCTGGCGCACCGTCTTTACCTGACTTTTCAACCTTCATCACATCATGGCATCCCATGCATTGCCTGTGATAAGCTCCTATAATTCCAGGCTTATCCAAATTGTTATCAGATATTATGCCATGACAGTTTGCACACTTTGAGGGTTTCTTTGTCACAGGACTGTTGTGATGACATCCACTACATACTGTCCCTTTGTCATTATGGAAATATCCTGCAAGCTTGTTTTCCTTCAACTTTTTCACGATTGAATCGACAATCTTACGATGAGGAAACTGAGCAGGCTTATATTTAGGTTCAATCCCTTTTCTCTCCAGTTTCAGCTCCAGTTTTTCAGGAATATCATCTTTTTCATAGGTCGCGGTGATCTGCTCTCTTCCGGAAAGCAGGATCTCTGCAATTTTTGCATCCTTTGCCTTTTCATACTCATCGGAGCCAAGAGCGACGGAATCCGAACTTACCGCAATTACATCACTTTCATATTCATCGGAGCCAGGAGCGACGGAACCCGAAATTGCCGCAATTACATCACTTTCAATTCCGGCGGGCTGCTCCATATGACACTTGAGGCAAAAAGCATCCGTGATACTCTGTTTGCCTGTCACTACCGACATAAAGGTATGACACCCTGCGCAATTTTTATCTTCCGTGGATTTATTGTGACATCCCACACAGCTGTAGATACTGCGAGGATCATGCATTGCCTGTGCAAGTGTGATGTTACCCCCATCTTTTGCCTCCATAAGCGTATGACACTTGTTACATGAGCTTATTTCAGCATGGTGACATTCTTTACAGGTATAGGGCAGTTCCTCATGAGCCTTGTGATTGAAGGGGACAAAATCCATACGTGTTTTCTTCTCAGGCTTCTCCGGCTGGTCCAGTGCCTTGTCGCCTGTTTTAATCATGACCATATCAGGCTGTTTCCGCTCAATCCTGGGAACAGGATCAACCTTCTTTATCTGTTGCTGTTTAGCAAGATCATGACAACCGCTGCACTTAACCGGTCCATTTTCCTTTTCTTTCTTTTTCTGTCTCTCCACATGACAATTCACACAGTAGGCATGAGATGCAACCTCCATGGAACTTGTGTTATCCTGCTCAACTTCCTTGTGGCAATAACGGCACGTTGCCTCTTTATTCTTTGGATGAATCAGTTTTTTGGCTTCCTTGTCGTATTCATGATGGCACCTGTCACATATATTTTCATCCGGAGAAACTTTTGCCTTTTCCAAGGTGTCTGTATGGCGGTAATGCAGAGACTTATCCATTCCAACAGGCTGCCTTTCGGATGTTATTAAAGGCTTTTTCAAATGACATTCAGCACACGCAACCGGACCGGATTTTTGATCCGTTCTGCCGATACGTTCTTTATGACATGCTATACATTTATCATGCATATCATCGATTATCTGTTGTGTGTCGACTTTTTCGTCTTTAAGACGCAAAAACAGAAATGCCAACTTGTCATCCTTTGACTTATGACATTCCGTGCAGTCTTTATTTACCTTTTCAAGAGCATCAACATGTGCTTCATGAGCAAACAGGACCGGAGGTCTTTCAAGATGTTCAAACGCATTCATGACATTAAATTTTACAATATCAGTCCTGCTTTCGGCATGTTGATTAACCGCTGTATGCGCAGTACTCCCAATTGCCGGGATGTTTAAACTCAGCAAAAGGAATATGCTTAAAACAACAAAAACTCCTCTTCTCTGAAACAAAGGCCTGTTTTTTTCACACATCTTTTTAGTCATGATCATTTTGAAAGCACTCTGTATTTGAATTTATAAAAAATGTTAAAAAATAAACAAAGGGATCATACTTTATCAAATATACTATCTTCTTCGGTAAATTTTTACACGATTTATTAAGTAACTGAAAAGCATCACACCTTTTTGTGACATTTAATCACTCAGTTGCAAATATCAATTTATGTTATGTATCAAAGAATCTTTTCCGTTTCTGTAAGCTATGATCCTTAAGGTAATATAAAAAGGTTGTGGGTTGCCGAACTTTATCCGTGTCGAAGAGACTATCTGACTAACTCACATACCGTTTTTTAAAAAACGGTATTGCAACATGCAAAATCACAAAATTAAATCTAAAAGAATTAAAGATCTAAAATTTGTAATGTCGTGTGCTTTGCTAAAAAAAATAACTCATTTTGTCAAGCATTTTTTTTATTTCTATCCCATAAAAAATTGTCATACCAACCTGAAAATCTGGTATATCTATCTGAATCTGGTTGTTTTTGGAAGCACCGACTAACTCAACCACCCTAAAAAAAATATTCGGCAATGTCGGAGCAAAAACCATTTCCCGACAAACAAAAATTACCTTTTGCCCTCTTCAAGTATCTCAGTCAATTTATCCAGATTAATACGGGCAAATTCCATGGTCGGATCTAGCGCCAAGGCCTTTTTGTACATTTCCACGGCTTCTTCTATCTTTCCCAGGTCCCGAAGATTTGAACCGAGACTGGCCCAATCAACCGCAGAGTACGGATCGATTTCCACAGCCCGCCGAAAACATGCCACAGCATCTTCATGCCGCTTAATCTTGAAATAACAAAAACCGAGCAGATTAAAGTTTGCCAAGTCATCCTGATCAGCCTTGACAGCTTTTTTAAGCTCTTTGACAGCCTCATCAAAACGTTCCATCTCTTTCAGGCAGGCGCCGATATAAAAATGGATACGCCCTGGATTCTCTTCCTCCGGCCGGATAGCAAGGGCGTGTCTAAAATGATCCATGGCCGACTCCGGCCTGCCCTCCCCAAAATCGCAGACCCCCAGATAAAAAGAAACCACGGATAAAGGCTTTTGCGGCTCAAGAATAAGATAATGTTCCAGATATGGCCGGGCTGCGCCATATTCCTCCATATTTATGCAGCAAAGCGCCATCTGATAACAAATATCTGATGCCGCGACCTGTTCTGATCCGGATTCAAACGCTTCCTGAAACCTGTTCAGAGCTTCAGTGTAATCATGAGAAGCAAACTGAACCAGGCCACGATGATAGGCTACGCTCCCCTGGTCGGCCGAGCACTTGCCTGCCAGCTTGAATGTATCATCCGCCTTGTCGAGTTCGTTTAAATTAAGATAACAGAGCCCCTCGTAAATCAGAGCAGCGCCTCGATCCTTGCCATGTTCGGAGAGTTCATAAGCGTGATGGGCCATTTCACCGGCAATCCGATACTCCGAGCATCTTGAGAGAACCAACCCGACTTTGGAAAAAACCTGGCGCCCTTCACTTTTACGCTCGTTGACCTCAACATTCTCCCTCATGGACAAAAGCGAACGGCCGATACATTCAAGGCAATGCGCCTGGGACAACGGGTTGGGCAAAACAGGCTCATCTCCGCATCCCTGATCATGATTCATAAAAACCGTCGGATTTCCCTGTTCCCACTGTTTAAAGCAAGAAAAAACACCTCCACTCTTCTCATCCACAACCAGATGACTTCGGCATGGGGCTAAAACCGATTCCTCCTCATCAGCGACCTGATCTAAAACCGTCTCAAAGATGTGATTCATCCAAAGCTGCGAAGCACAGTTACCATTTCCATGCTCACGATCGATGTAAAACCGCATCTCGGCCTTATCAGCCTTATTGACGAATTCCCGCAGCTGATCGCCTGCAAGATAGAAGGCCGGAATAGCAAAACGCGAATTGAAAAAAGATGCCGCCTGCAGGGCCTCCACGACCGACACGTCCGGCCCGGGTTCAACAATCGGAGATACAAGCAGACGCACATCATTCTGCTCACGGTAAGCGTCAACCTGAAAGGCCTTGGTGGGGGCGAGAAATCTATCCCATTGATTCTGCTTTTTCGCATCACAAGAGCGCATGCGAACAATTGGGTGCAAATAGCAGATCGCCAGCCTGTTCCGCTCTAAAAAAAGGCTTAACATCTCCACAAACTCCTCTACGAAAGAGGTGTCCTCTGAATCGGTTTGACCCAAAAGAAAAACATGAGAGCGCCAGTTAAGAATAGGCAGAATAGACTCCAGCCGGCTGATCAGCTGCTTCCGCTTATCCGAACCGGCTTGCTGGTCAAGAAAAATATAAACAGCCTCGGGAGGACGCTTGTCAAAAGGATTTATACTTTCCATCACGACACCACCCGCTTGCCGCCATCCACGGATTCGGCGTACCATGCGTTCTTCACAGTCTTGATCTCCTCCCTGGACATCCATTCGGTCTCAAAATCCGTGCCGATAGTTAAATAGGGAGGCATATCATCCCGCAAAGGCCGAATCCCATACTCTTGATAATTGGCGTGGATCCGGGAACCAAAATAAAGCTGCATCTGCTGGGCATTGCTGTTACCGCGAATCGCCACCCCACAATCTTTGACAAACTGCAAGGTCTGCATGGCATCCTCCAACCTCTCGCCAGGCAAGGCGTACTGGCTGAAAAGCTCAACATCCAGGCCCGCCTTCAAGGCTGTACGCGCCGCATCTCCGATCTTTTCAGGCTCTATACTCTTATTGAGCCTTGGATATACATTGGGAGAAACGCTCTCCAATCCCATGGCAATAGAATGGACCCCGGCACGTTTCATCAGGACAATCAGTTCAGGAGTCAACATATCCGCCCGTGTCTCGATCCACATGGCAACATTAAGCTCCCGGCTCAAAATCCCTTCCAGAATTCCGACCACCCGCTTGTTGCTGAATGAAAAATTCGGATCAGCGAACCAGAGACGCGCGGGGCCTGCTTTGCAAATACAGGCGATATCCTCCAATACCCGTTCAACCGACTGACTGCGGGTCTGTCGTCCAAATGCCCGCGGAGTAAAACAGAAAGCGCAGTTGTTGGGGCAACCCCGGGAGGTCAGCATGATCGACTCTTCCATGTCAGCCGGATCGAGAACGCCGGTAAGCCAGGGTGAAGCGTAGCAGTCCAGATTTTTAGGCAGGTCGGCTAACGGCGGACCGGTTATGCACTGACCATCTTTAGTGCGCAAAGTCACCCCGGGAACAGGCTCATCTCCGCCACCTCCTTCTATAGCCTCTACAATCGCCTTTATAGTGAGTTCACCTTCACCTCGGCTCACATAATCTATCTCCGGCATAATCAAAATCGCTTCATCAGGGAGAAAGGTCGTCTGAGGACCACCGAGCACTACGGAACAGTCGGGGAACGCCTCTTTAACCATCCCGGCCACGGCCCTGACCTGAAAAATATTTCTTTGATAGGTGCCGAAACCGACCAGCCTGGGTTTAAAATCCTTTAAAAAAGAGAGCAGCCCCTTAAGGCTGAAACGGCTGGCTGATCCGAGGCTTAAAACCTTTACATCATGGCCTGACGCCTTTAATTCCGCCCCCAGATTGCCCAACGAAATGGGAGTAACCGCAGGCATAAAAGGGTTAAAATCAATTAATAAAATGCGCATAAAATTTGTTTGTCCGATATTTTTTTTTGGGAGTCTATTAATTCCGATCTTAATAAGGCCAGGCCAAAATTCCACCTTCCATAACCTTTACGTCAGTCCATCCTTTTAGGCCATCTTGAATAATTGTCTTTTCGTCCGATCTCGGCGTCACAACAAAAATGAAAAATGCTCACATATGCCTAATATGCGAAGTTTATACCCGAATGGGTACTTTTTCATTTTTGCTGTTCCTTGACCTCGAACGAAAATCCTAAATTATTCAAGATACCCTTTAATTTTAAGACAAGAGATGCTTCATAACAGGAACGTCAAAAGGGATTTCAGAAAAACGCTTTTTGTTCCGGTCCTGCTCTGGTAATCCCGGTCATTGAAAGGATCAGCTTGAAGGGGTAAAGCAGAACAAGAAGGAGGGTGAGTTTTAGAAATTTCTTCCTGTCCATTAAAAATGTTTGTACACTTAGTGATACTCTGCGACTATGACTTCAAAGCGCCGGCGTATTGTATTTCCTGTGGTGGCGATAATAAACGACAAAATACAAAAGGCGTCGGCTATATGGGCTGCAAATTTGAAACCTGTCACCAGGAAAAAACCTTGTCATATTCGAAAATCAGATCAATCAGCTCATCGTAATCCACGTTTCCTTCAAAAAGCCGGACCTCCTTTGATTTCAGCCCATTGGATGCTATCTCAATGAGCGTTTGCTCCTCTTTGTCAGGTTCTGACCGTAAAATATTCAATAATGTCATTCGTATTACCTCATTTAAAAGGAATGATCAGATCGAACGCGCTTAATTTTTCTCCGATCTCCTCTGTTGTCACGAAAATAAAACCGTGTTTTTCATTTTCTTTTACATTTGTATAGACAGGGGCCTCCATTTCATCCTTGAATATTTCGAGCCAGGTCATGAACTCGTCGTCCTCAATCAGTCTTGGGTCCAGCTCATGCCCCATGATAAAAAGGCTCACATCCACTGCTTGTACTATCAGATTCACGCTTGCCCTGACTCCTTCCGACTGGGTATTTAAATCCCGTGCTAAAAATGCCGCTTTCATTGTTTTTCCTTATATTTTTGGATTTACGGATAGACGCTACAGCACAAGATATCGATCCATTTCCTCAAGCATTTCCGAATGCCGTACCTGAGTTGCAAAATCCGATTTATCAATGCCCGGAACGCACTCGTGGTCCTCTCCCAGGTTGTTTTGATTCCAGGAATGAAGACAAAGGGCCATCTTGCCATGTCCGTTCACCGCTTCGGCCAATTCAGCAAAATCCGGATGCTTGGTCAGAAGGACCCCTGAATAAGAAAAAAAGAGGATTACTTCCTTTCCTTTTGCTACAGCAGCCTTGACAATTCCAAGGAGATGTCCCCAATTTTTGTCGCTTATCACATAGATACCAAGTGATTTACCCAATTTTTCCTCCTCTTGAACGGTTCATGGTCATCGTGATCGTTCAACCATTGCCCGTTAAGTCTTTTTATTAGTGCCTTAGTAGTAGTTTTCGTATTTTTTGTGACAGAAAAATTTTGAAGTTACATTTGCGCCTGCGGCGCCACATGTTTTAAGGCACTTATACCCCTCAGAGGGTACTAAACAGAGTCCAGGACCTTAAAAAAATCCAGTTTATCTGGGTTAGACATTCTGTCCGAAATATCTGCGCAAAGGCGAACAGTTCCGCCTTTGCGCCTACGAAAATATTTTAATCCTTTCAGCCTGTTTTAATATAATACTTCGCAACGCCGCCTTCCTCTTCAATACCCAGAAGCTCATGGCCGTCCTTTTCACATGTCCTTCCTACATCGTTGGTAGTGCCCGGATCGGTGCCGATGGCCAGGAGTATCTGTCCCGAGTTCATTTTTTTGAGCTGCTTCTTGATCTTCAAAATAGGCATTGGGCAACTTAAGCCCTTTAAATCCAATGTGACGTCAGGTGTCTCTTCCATGTGATTCTCCTTGTTTTTGGTTAAAATAAGACAAATTTTTCATTTTCTTCATTCCAACATGAAAACCAGACCCAAAACAACATGACTGCCAAAACCAGGATCAAAGCCCCGGTCCAGCTCCCCATGAGGTCCGGAAGAAAAACGCTCTCTCCGAACTTGAAGTGCAGATAATGTTTTGTAAGAGAGTTTACAAAAGACATACTTATGAGCGTGGCAATGAGCTTGATCTGCCCTTCTCCTACCCGAAACAGGGTCCCGCTTCCGCATCCTCCGGCAAGTATCATTCCAAAACCGAAAATTATTCCCCCAACAACAGCGCCCCACCCGGCGGTGGAAAACAGATACCATGTTTCGGGCGAAATACCTTTCCATTTCAGGAGAGAAACTCCAATCACATAAAGAAAAAGTGCGACAAACATGGAACGTACCTTATCTCCTTCGCCTGTCATGAACGGATCTCTGAATGCGGCGGCAAAACAAAATCGGGACCTGTGCATCACAATTCCCGACATAAAGCCCAGAAAAAGAATAATTCCCTGTTTCGTGTAATAGTGGTTTCCATAAATTAGCGGACAGAACATGGCAGTAACTATCAATATCCAGCCGATATAAGGCTGGATTGCTTTGACCGTTTTCCCTGCCGGTTTTATGTTTACACCGCGCCCCATAACAGCAGAGGGAACGGCTTCCATTTCCCAACCCAGATATTTTAGTCCGAGAAATGTACCGATCAACAATCCGGCCCACATCAAAAGGCCGCTCAAAGAAAGCGCGGCAATGTTGCTGAAAAAACCGCCCACATTGCAGCCACCCGCTAAAACTGCGCCAAAACCCATGACTGCGCCTCCTATGACTCCTTTGCCCAGTTCCCACCAAGGGGGCATCCTGAAGCCGAACTGCCCAGAGATAAGAGACGCGCTGAATGCGCCCAGGACCAACCCGCCGGCCATAAGGGATTTGGTGCTAAGAAGCGGAGAAACCGGCATCTTGTCGTACAAACCTGCCAGGTAAAAAAACCAGTCCCCCCAATTTCTGTATCCGCCGATAATGCCCCACGGCTGATCTGCAACCCACAAAAGGACGGCAATTGCAGCAAGTCCGATTCCACCTGCCCAGTAAGGCCATTCCTTGACAAACACTTGCCTGTAGACATCTTTCATCACGGACATACGTTGCTCCTAACATGATAGTATAGTGCCTGAACAAAAACTGTCTTTTTCGTCCATATCTGCGTCAGGCTTAAATTTTAATCCTCGAAATACTCAATGTATTCCTGCGGTTAAAATTTGCGCTTTCCTTGATCTGAACAAAAAATCCTAGTTTTCGTTCGGGCACTAGTGTAGGAAATCCCATTTTTTAAGCAAACAAATCAAAGGGTTCTTGAATCCTCCTATACTATTTCAAAGATATTTCCTTGTTTACTGTCACTTAACACCCGTCCATATCCTCATCCTCATCATATTCGTCCGTTGTCGGTCCGGGTGTAAGTTCCACTGCGGCCGGAGGGGACGGGTGTGCGGAATCCAGCAGCGGTGTAGAAGGAGAGGAAGGAACCAGGTCAGGATATGATATATTTTTTGACTGTTTTGCAAGGGCGAAACTCAAGGTGACATTATACCAGCGCCATGCCTTTTTGTTCTTGACATCCGCCTGAATTGCCTTTTGGAAAAAGCTTCTGGCTTGCAGGTATTTTCCCCGGTCAAACGCCTCTCGGCCTGCTCGAATCATCCTGGCGCAAACGTCTATATCTCCTGCTGTATTGATTTCCTGGGCCGGAAGCGGATCGACCAATTTGGGGGGCTGAATAACAGTAGGTGCGGGATAAATGATAGATTTACCTTCTTCTTTTGTCCCGGCGTTGGATTCATACCACGCATATGCAATCCCGGACGGATTTGCCTTAACTGCTTGAAGAAAATAATACCCTGCGTTTTCATGGAGACCTCTTTGATAAGCTGCCTCTCCATAATTTAACATGGTACTGTATAGACTGGTATTCTTCTGATTTGAATTTTTACTCTCCTGGGCCTGGGAAGCAGTTGCTTGCCACATAACAAAAAAACCTGTCAGGACAATTAAAACAAATTCATGTTTTGTAAATTTGTTCATTTCATATGTCTCCTTAATTCCAGCGCGATATGGAGGTTAACAAACTGAGTTGAATTAACCAAATTATCACAGCGACAACAAATTTGTTATTTGAAGGTGCTAAGCGCCTAACTATGCGTGATCAGGGCGAATGACGTTGTCCACGTCTAAATCAGTCAAGGGTAACTGAACGTTTTTCGATTTTCCAGACTAAGTGGTCCTGATTGATTTCTCCGAATGGAACGTAAAGAAGCCTTATCTCCACATCCATGTCATTAGACAAAAGTTTTCTTAAACTGCGCTTTCCTTCTTGTATATCCTCGTATGGATATACAATTTCAAATGTTTCATGAATTGTACGAAGAGGGGGCAGGCCCGTATCCCTAATCATGCCACTTTTTTCATAGGGGCCTCTGCCCATCACGTCAGTACGACCAAATCTTGCGGGATAGGGCATATATATTTTTGAGTTCCGATAAATCTCCTTACCATCTTTGGTCTTGCTGATCACTTCCAGGATCAGTCGGTTTGGTGTAGGTCAGCCATCGGGTATGCCATGTCCGGTTTTGTTGGTCAACGCTACTTTAACTAATGCAATAGGAATAATCCCTTCCGACTTATTTTTACGCCAGTGATAACTGAACACATTCACATCCATATCAACGGCAGCCTCCTGCATATCGAAGTCTCGATATGAGGGCATTGCATGTCCTTTGTTGAATTTTTTCATGTGACATTCCTGACAAGTTTGCGACCCTCCTTCAGGAATGTAAGACCACAAATAACTACCATACCCCGTGGCACATTGAGTGGGTTGTTCCAACCCAAATCCTGGTCCCAGACCATGGCATTGCCCGCATAAAATTGATTCTTTGATAATAGGGTTCTTTTTGACTGCCGGCTGGTCCTCTGATTCGTGTTCACCATCGGATGTGCCGTAAACAGCATCTTTTTGAGGAAAACCGTCAACCCATTTGTGAATAATGGCATTGCGTTGATGGCAGATAAGGCAATTAATGCTGAGTTTATTTAATTTTTCGTTGTCTTTGTCCCATACTGCCTTTACAATTTCCTTGGCAACGTCATCCGAGGCCTCGGACAATTGAGGTAGATGACATCTGGCACATACCATGAGATGCTCTATTTTTACATCTTCCGGCTGCTTCACACCGGAATATTCCCATGTCATTAAACCTCTTGTGATTAGAGTTTTAAATGTGGCCCGCGTTCTGCCGGCACCCGACCCAACCATGGACCGGGAATGGGCGGAATGAGCCCATTGATCATAGATTTCCTCATGACACTCTTTGCAGGAACCGCTATCGTATCTTGCAGCGAGTTCATCAAGGGTTTTCGCCTTTTGGCCTTCCCCCCCCATGGCAATTCCACAGGTCATAAACATCATCAGGATTAAACCAGTAAATACAATTGTCAGAAAAGACTTAGGTATTGTCATACGGACCTCACAAATTTGTTTTTTAGTTTGTGATGTAACCTGTTGATTATATAAATTTTGTGACAACAATTAGGGGAATATTTGCGGCGAGATATATCTGCATTGAGTCGGGCTGCCGGTAGGCTGCGTGCCCGCTTAACTGAAAATCAGGAATTAGCTGACAAACTGGGAAGAATAGAAAGTACGATTGAGGGAATATCAAAATATCAAGCCCCCTTTGTGACTGACCCCTTTGTGACTCCTTTGTTTTTGTGTGCCCTTTGTGTGCCTCGTTCAAAAATAACTTCACGTTTTGATGCGCCGATCCATCCCGCATGGCTGCATTGCTCGTCGGTTAAATAGCCCTGCTATTCGCCCTCCTCGCGCCTTGCCATGCGGGCGCCTCGACACCTCAAAAATGTAAATTTATTTTTTGAGCGAACCCTAAGCAATCACTTTGAAACAATGGCATCAATCCGTTCCTGAATAAATCGGGCAAGTGATTCCGCCTCGCTTTCAGAAAGCGTGCCGATACCGTCCGACAACTCTTCTATCTTTTTCTCATCAATTTCAGTGGTCATGTGGACCAGGAACGATTCAACTTCACTATCTCCCATAAATAAACCGCACGTCCCAAACGCGCCTACAAACTTACCGTCGTAAAAAATCGGCACAACAATCTTGACCAAGCCCGCGTCACACTCATTCACAACAGGTTTTCCGGTCTGCTCCGCCTGTGCAGCTACATTCGTGGGGCCGTGGAACATATAAACGTCTGCCCCTTACTGGTCGCCTTGATGACCGGACAAAGATCGTTCGCCCATACTTTATACTCTGTTATCTTCATGCCGTCGGTATCAAAGACTGAAGATTCAAGGCCGGAACGCTTATTAATCTCCTTTTCAAGCTCTACCCATTTTTCCAATGGCAGGATATCTGTCAGTTTCATTTTTCCCCTGTCATCACCACTGCCCTTCAACATTTGCATTGGTAACAAATGTCAGTTTCCCTTCGACATAGGACCTGACAGCGTCCCTCACAGTACCGGAAACATTGCAGGCCACCTTTATCTTTGCGGCAGCCAACACCTTAAACGCGTTAGGTCCGCAGTGGCCGGTGAGCAGCACCTCCGCACCCCTATCGCTTAAAATGGTAGCCGTCTGAATACCGGCGCCCTTAAAGGCGTTTACGTTCGCCGCGTTGTCCACATACTCAAAAGCAAGCGTGTCCGAATCGACAAAAAGAAGATATGCGGCCCGGCCGAAACGTGGATCAACCTGTGAATCAAGATCCATACCTTTTGCTGAAATTGCCAATTTCATTTCTTTTTCCTCCTAACCCAGATAAACTGGAATTCTTTAGAAGTCCTGGATAAGTGAAGTGCCTTAACAAAATTATTCTCTAGAATTTATGCCCCCTTGCGGAGTACAAAAACGCAGAAAATAATTTCTAAGGCACTAATAATGGTAATTGGTGTGGTTCAGACTTGACCTCCGCCTCCGCCGCACACCTGATCATTAGTGATCAGAGGCAATTTCCCTGCAATCAGGTCCTCAACAACCGGCCTGATTTCAACCCTGGTCATATCGTAATAGACATCTATGCCGACCTGATTAAAACCCATTAGAGGCCGCATTCCAATCCCCCCGACAATCAGGGCATTGACATTGTTATCTGCCAGGAGATTAACAGGCACCATACACCCCCCCTGGGCATGCTCCTGATTGGCAACAGTTAAAACCTCTTTTATCTCGCCCCCTTCCACATCCACAAACGTAAATACGTCACAGTGACCGAAATGGCCTGACCTAGTGCCGTCCAGACCGCCCTTCTCCATAGACGGGATAGCTATCCTTCCGTTTTCCATGTTTATTTTTCCTCCGAATAAAACTTCTTTTACTATTGTTGCTATTATAAAAAATTAATTAATCTCAAGAACCTTACCGATCTCACTCCACACCTGTTTCAATGCATAGGCGGCCTCTGATTCTATTTTATATTCAAATACGGTTTTCCCCTGAACCATTGATTCCGTAAAAACAGGATCAAAGGGAACCCTTGCCAAAACGGTAACGCCTTGGGCTTTTGCACGATCCTCAATAACCAGCGTCTGATCGGGATTCAAATCAAACTTATTGACACACAACATCGCTGGAACCTTGAAATATGCGGCCAATTGCACGACCCGCTCCATGTCATGCAGTCCGGAGACGGTCGGTTCAGCCACGATAAGAAGGGCCGTGACCCCGCCGATGGAAGCTATAACAGGGCATCCAATGCCAGGCGGTCCATCTGTAATAATCAGTTCAAGGTTCTCCCTTTCGGCAAGTTTCTTTGCCTCCTGCCTTACCAATGTAACCAGCTTGCCGGAATTCTCTTGCGCAATGCCAAGCCTTGCATGAACCATGGGGCCGAACCTGGTACCGGAGATGAACCACTCGCCGCATTTCTGAATCGGAAAATCAATGGCATGTTCCGGACACAGATAGACACACACGCCGCAACCTTCGCATTCCAGGGAATCAACCTCAAAATTTTCATTTATTGCATTCCACTTGCAAAGGTCCCTGCAAACACCGCATTCAATACATTTATCCGAATTAATAACCGCTATGCCACCACCCTGAAAATCATGATGTTCCCTTATCTCGGGAGCCATGAGCAGATGCAGATCAGCTGCGTCGACGTCTGCATCACACATAACCATATTTTCAGCAAGTGATGCCATCCCGGCCATCAGACTGGTCTTGCCGGTACCACCTTTACCGCTTATGACCACCAATTCCTTCATCAGACTCCTCTCTCCTCAACGTAACTGACCACAGGGGCAAGATAACCAAACAACGGCTATCCCCTTGCCTCCTCACGTCCTGCCAGTTCTTTTATTTGATCATATAACCCTAAAAATTTTTCTTTCCACTCCGGCATTACTTCAACAATAAGTTCACCTCTTGAATAGGCCTCCGCAATTTTGCGGTCAAATGGAATCTCCATTAGAATGGGAAGATCTTCCTGTTCGGCATATTCTCTTACCTTATCATCACCTATATCCGACCGGTTTATTACCAATCCGCACGGAATTCCAAGCAACTTAACCGCCTCAACACCCAGTTTCAAATCATGCAGGCCAAACGGTGTAGGCTCGGTTACCATCATGACAAAGTCGGTCCCTTTTATTGCTGCTATAACAGGACATGATGTGCCTGGCGGCGCATCGATAATTGTAAGCATGCCCGGCCTGGCAAAAGAACGGACCTTGCTGATAAGCGGAGGCGACATGGCCTCTCCGACCCGGAGTCTACCATGCACGAAATCCAGGCCGTTTCGGTGCCCCTTTTCAACCGTGCCGACCAATCTGCCCGTTTCAGAAAGGGCGTTTTCAGAACAGACCTCAAAACAGCCGCCGCAACTATGGCACATTTCAGGAAATGTCAGAACTGTCTTTCCAAGTACGACAATGGCCTTGAACTGGCATATTTCAGCACATTTTCCGCACAAGGTGCATTTTTCTTCATCCACCTCGGGCACAACCACTGCAACAGACTCCTTATGCTCAATGACCGGATGTAAAAAGAGATGAGCATTAGGCTCCTCCACATCGCAGTCCAGAATCTCAACGCCTGATTCAATGGAGACGGCCAGATTTGTAGCCACAGTCGTCTTTCCTGTACCACCTTTTCCACTCGCAATACTAATAATCATCAACCACGCCCCCTTCCGTAACCCTTATCAGCCCTTCTGCAACCTCTATCCGCGCCCGGCAGGGCATATGCTCCACCGTGAATCCTTATCATCTTTCCCATCACAAGCGCTTCAGCCACTACCCCCCTTGCCTCGGCCAGAACCCTGCCAAAGGTCTGACGGGAAATATTCATGCGTCCCGCCGCTGTTTCCTGGTCCAGCTTTTCAAGATCGTTTAAACGAAGCGCCTCAAGCCCTTCGACCGCAAGAACCATTTCCTCAAGGTCTATTGCAGGAATTCCCTTGGGCTTAAAAACATTTGACATGGGGCCGCCCCTTACAAAACGGGGTTTCCTGGGCCTCGGCATAAAATCTCTCCCTTTAAATTATGAGCAAACGACCATAACATATGGCTACCCTGAAAGTTTGTCAACCATTAATTTGATGATTTTTGTAATATTTTAGAGCATACGCCCAAAATACTGAATTTGACCCCATCAACATC
The DNA here is from genome assembly GCA_030635485.1 of Pseudomonadota bacterium. GTDB lineage: Bacteria > Desulfobacterota > Desulfobulbia > Desulfobulbales > DAOVYS01 > DAOVYS01. The sequence goes on from DAOVYS010000004.1 coordinate 21,557, forward strand.
CAAGACCTGCGTAGATTCAGGGTTGAATAGGGAAAAGTTCCGATCAATTAAACCTTAAACCTTTGAACCGCAATCAACGGATCTTATTGAGATCTATACACAACGACATAAATTTGAGGCGCCCTTCAGGCAAAAAAACGCGCGAGGAGCCGGCGGAGCAACCATGTAGGGTTGTGAGCAGGCACCGCAACGAGTGACGCAGCATGGAGGGGATGAATCGGACTTATGTCGTTGTGTATAAATACTCAAGCAACCATAAAAACAATTGTCGTAGAGCACTACTTACCAGCTGACAGGTTCAAAATCTTACCCAGCCGCTCGAGTAGATCTTCCGCCTCCTGCTCGCCGGGTCGAAGCGGTAATTGCATAAGAATCCCAAAACCTTCACTGACTTCATGGAACTCCTTTGGCTCCAAAGGGCTCACAGCCGCACAATTTATCATTGGATTAACAGGAAGAAGTCTTTTGGCAAACTCAAGGCCTGTCATGTCTCCGAGATTTTCATCCACCACCACAAGGTCAAAGGCTATGTCCGAAGCCAGCTCTAGGGCCCTGTTGCCTGATTCAGCCCACTCCGTTTCCACTTCATTATGCCTTGAAAGGGCTGAATCCATTCCGGAAAATGAATCTTTATCAGGACTTATCAATAACAATTTGATCATATTAAATCTCCAACTTATAATGGAAAGGGTCGGGGGCCAGGGGCCAGAATAACAAATTGATTTTTCAGTTATTTTTGCTAACCCCTGCCCGCTGATCCCTGATCCCTAAACTCCATCTAAAAAAAAGAGACTCCCCTGCGCAGTTAGGGGAGTCTCTTCAGGAGGAACGTGCCGATATTGCCACATTTGTATCAACCCTGCCTTAATGATATTTTTTTCAAGTCAGGCTCAATCAAGTGCATGTGGCAAAAAATATCAGCACTGGGCCAACCACACTAATAAAATGCTAAAGCAACCATAATCACTTCCCCTGACCTTGGCCACCACCTCTGCCTCTGCCACCTCCACCACCTCTGCCGCGTCCACCGCCTGTACCGCGTCCACCGCCTGTGTTATTAGGTCCACCGCCAAGTGGAGCATTGCTAACGGCTGATCCATCCTGGTTCTTATTCTGCCCTCCACATTTACCGGCGCCTCGACCGGTCATAGAACCTTTTCCTTCGGGGCCTGTTCCGTCTTGCCTTGGCATAAAAATCACCTCCTCATCTTTTCAAATAACACCTCTTTTGAAAGTGTTTTGATCTTGTGCTTATAATAATAACACTAAATACATCATTGTCAAGAATATTTTGAGCGTACGACCAAAATATTCTTGGCCAAAAAAACGGCGCCAGAAAATAATTCCTTGCCCGGCGTTTGATGAAATCTTATCAAGTGCCGGGCAGTTGTTTTGGTGGGCACAGCCCAACCCTACGACAACCGTAATAAATGATCACAAACGCACAACAAAAAATGCCGATTTTTCTATTGACAATATCGTGCCCTGTTGGTTATATTCGCGATTCTTAATCAGACATACCCTTGAGCGGGAATAACTCAGTGGTAGAGTGCAACCTTGCCAAGGTTGAAGTCGCGAGTTCAAATCTCGTTTCCCGCTCCAAAAATTTTACGCATATTAAGGTTCGAACTTGTTTTGAACCTTATTTTTTTACACTGACTCGATAACGGCAAAATCAGTTTCTGTTCGACTATCATGTCTGGTCTGCAGGGATAAAAAATGGTCGTCGGGTCAGTTTATATTTTGAGGGAATAAAATGAAGACATATCTTACTCCGGTAAAAGAAATCGATAAAAAATGGTATGTGGTTGACGCCACTGACAAAATCCTTGGAAGACTCGCGTCTGAAATCGCCTTAAGGCTGCGCGGCAAGCATAAACCCAATTATTCAACTTTCATGGACACCGGGGATTTCATCATTGTTGTAAATTCTGAAAAGATCAGGCTGACCGGCCAGAAATGGTCTGACAAGATATACTATCATCACACGGGTTACATAGGCGGAATCAAACAGATCTCCGCACAAAAACTTAATGAAAAAAAACCGGGGGAACTGATCCGAAAGGCAATCAAAGGCATGCTTCCAAAAAATTCCCTGGGGCGAAAGCAACTGAAAAAGCTTAAAGTATATGCTGGAGCAACTCATCCCCATGAGGCTCAGCAACCTGAACCACTGGCACTGTAACAAGATAAATGTTCACATAGTTCGTACCCCTGGAAACGGTTACGTAACAAGAAATTCGGCATCCACGTTACACTGCGAAAAAAATAACGATCATTTAACGGAACCGGAAAATAACAAGGGGCCGTCCGGACAAGATATAATCAAATTATTTATGGAGAACGATATGGCTGACCAGCGTTTTTACGCAACAGGCAAAAGAAAAAGCGCAGTAGCGAGGGTATGGCTTAAACCGGGTGACGGCAACTTCACTGTGAATAAGCAAACCCTGGAAGAATATTTCGGCGGCAACAACTCAGCCAGGTTAAATACGGAAAGACCCTTTGTCATGACCGACACTACGGCCAAGTGGGATGTAATCGCCACGCTCAAGGGCGGTGGGAAATCCGCACAATGTGACGCCCTTCGTCACGGCATTGCCAAGGCTCTTATAGAAGCTGATCCCGAACATCGGCTGACCCTGAAAAAAGGAAGGCTGCTTACACGGGATCCCAGGGTCAAGGAGAGAAAGAAATATGGACAAAAAGGTGCAAGGGCCAATTACCAGTTCTCAAAACGTTAATTGGTGATATTCGTTTTTTTGTCTTTTCGTCTTGTACGACAGACTTCAGGGAGGGGAAGGTGATGTGTACATCGCTCTTCCCCTCTTTTTTTTTGTACATAAAATCAAATGTTATAGGGTATCTTGAATAATTTAGGATTTTCGTTCGAGGTCAAGGAACAGTGAAAATGAAAAAGCACCCCATTCGGGTATAAACTCCGCATATTAGCTATATGTGAGCATTTTTCATTTTTACTGTGACGCCGAGATCGGACGAAAAGACAATTATTCAAGATGGCCTATAGACTCCTAAACCAAAGAGACAAAATCATGCTAAGAGTAGGAATCATTGGGGCATCCGGTTACACCGGGGCTGAATTGACAAGGATCTTGAGCGCTCACCCCGAGGTTGAACTGACCGTAGCCACCTCCCGTCAAAATGCGGGACTGCCTCTTTCGGAGGTATATCCGAGCCTCAAGGACCGGATTAATATCATATTCGAAGATGTAGTTATGGAGGACTTAGTCGAACGGGCAGACCTCTTTTTTACCGCAGTGCCGCATCAGACCGCTATGTCAATCGTTCCGCAGTTACTTCTGGCCGGCAAAAAGGTGGTTGACTTAAGCGCGGATTTCAGGATCAGCGATGCCAAAGTCTATGAAAAGTGGTATCAAACCCATACGGCTCCTGAATATCTTAACGAAGCTGTCTACGGATTACCTGAAATTTACCGGGAAAAAATCGTCCGGGCAAGGCTTACGGCCAATCCGGGATGTTATCCCACAAGTATAATCTTGGGAACCGCGCCCCTATTGAAAGCCGGTATTATAGACCCGGACACTCTGATTGCGGATTCAAAATCAGGCGCAACCGGGGCCGGCCGGTCTGCCTCGGTTGCCACTCTGTTCTGCGAAGTCAGCGAAGGCTTTAAGGCTTACAAAATAGGAGAACACCGGCATACTCCTGAAATCGAACAGGAGATCAGCCTATTAAGCGGCCGGCAGGTGGTGATATCATTCACCCCGCATCTGGTTCCCATGTCGCGGGGCATCTTGAGCACTATCTATTCCAAAATGGTCAAACAATTAAGCCAGGCAGAAATTTATGAAATTTACCATAATTTTTATAAAGAGGAACCCTTTGTCCGAATCTGTGACATCGGAACCTATCCGGCCACCCAGTTTGTGAAGGGAAGCAATTTCTGCGATATAGGTTTCAAACTTGACAAACGTACGGGACGAGTCATTATCATCTCCGCAATAGACAACCTGGTAAAAGGCGCCGCCGGACAGGCCGTCCAGAACATGAACCTGATGTACGGTTTCAAAGAGACCCTGGGACTTCTTTCCCTGCCCCTGTTCCCGTGATCCACTGGAGACGGAAAGAGAAGGATGATGGGTGAAGGGTGACACGGTGCGTAACATCAAGATCGTACTGGCTTATGACGGCACCAGCTATGCCGGATGGCAGCGCCAGAAGAATGCCACGACCATTCAGGGAGTTGTTGAAGAAAAAATCGGGATAATGACAGGCGCCCCGGTTATACTGCACGGTGCAGGCCGAACAGATGCCGGGGTGCACGCCCTTGGAATGGTCGCAAATTTCAAGACATCTTCAACCATCCCTGCATCCGGATTTTTAAAAGGACTGAACAGCCTGCTTCCAGAGGATATCCGGATTCTCGATGTCCTGGATACGGACCCGGACTTTCATGCACGCTACAGCGCCACGGGCAAGGCTTACATGTACGTCATAAATGCCGGTGGAGTTACTCTTCCAACCGAACGGCTTTACACCTGCCCGATCCCAAGAGACCTTGATCTCAACCAGATCAAGGTCTGCCTTAAAGCCCTTGTTGGAAAGCACGATTTTTCAAGTTTTGAGGCAACAGGCTCACGCGACTTATCTAATAAAAACGGAAAAGGCGCTGTACGGAAAATCCTTTCAGCGGAATGCATTGTTAAAGACAACGAGACCGGCAAGATCTTTATTGAAATATCAGGCAACGGCTTCCTGAGACACATGGTGAGAAACATCGTTGGCACACTGATCGAGGCGGGGACCGGCCGAATGAATGTTACGGACTTCAAGAGAGTACTGGCCTCAAAGAATCGCTCGGCTGCAGGGCCGACAGCCCCGGCCAGGGGCCTGTTTCTGAAAAAAGTTTTTTATTGACTAAGGGCCTGATGGGAAATATGTTCAGAAAATTCGTAACCAACCACGGGGGCAAGGACTAAAAACGGTTATCCAATTACCCTTGATCTTTTACACCAGGAGATATAAATGAGCCTTGAAATTATTATTCCATCACAAAGAGTTCAGCAGATCAAGCCGTCACCTACTCTTTCAATCAACGCCAAGGCCAAGGCTTTAAAGGCTTCCGGCGCCGACATCCTCAATTTCAGTGTCGGCGAGCCTGACTTTGATACTCCAAAGCATATTCTGGAGGCAGGCAAGGCGGCAATAGATGCTGTTTTCACAAGATATACCGCCGTGCCCGGCATACTTGAACTGAGAGAGGCCATTGCCAAACGCTTCTCACAAGAGAGGGGCTGGCAATATGACCCGGATCAGATCCAGGTCAGCTGTGGCGGAAAACATGGTCTTTATAATATGATCCAGGCCCTTTTCAATCCAGGCGATGAGGTGCTTATCCCCACCCCCTACTGGGTCTCCTATCCCCCAATGGTGCAACTTGCGGGAGCCACACCCGTGCCGGTCCCTTTGGCGGAAAAAAATGACTTTGACTTAGATCCGGCAATTCTTGACCAACTTATCACAGACAAGACCAGGGGCATTATCCTGAACAGTCCTTCAAATCCGACCGGATCAATCTTTTCCGCCGGAACTCTTGAAGCAATCGGGGAAATGGCCCTTAAAAAAGGATGGGCCGTTATAACGGACGATGTCTATGATACGATTGTTTATGAAAAAGGTCCCATCCCGCATATCCTTGATGTTGACCCGAAACTGAAAGAGCAGACCATCGTGCTCAACGCGGTCTCCAAATCGTTTGCCATGACCGGGTGGCGAATCGGATATTCAGCCGGGCCGAAACATATAATCAAGGCCATGAACAAAATCCAGAGTCAGAGCACATCCAACCCTTCCTCAATAGCACAGAAAGCGGCTCTGGCCGCTATTTCGGGACCATGGGATTTTTCGGTCGCCATGACCGAGTCCTTTCTCCCCCGCAGGGACTATATTATTGAAGAACTTCAGACCAATCCGAATATTACCTGCGTCACCCCAAGAGGCGCATTTTATGTATTTCCCAACTTTTCAGCATATTACGGCAAATCGTTTAATGGAAAACCGATCAATAATTCCGTGGAAATGTCAGACTATCTGCTGGACGAGGCGTTGCTGGCAACCGTGCCGGGCGCGGCATTCGGCGCGGATGAATTTATCCGCTTTTCCTTTGCCGCCTCAATGGATGCGATAAAAGAGGGGATGAAGAGATTGAAAGAGGCGTTGAACAGCTTATCATGACCACTAAAGGTCGATAGCTTGAGACACAAAGGTTCTTCTAAACGAATCCCGCGTATAAAGGCTGAAGATGGAAACACGAAAACAAAAAAATGATGTAACTATTCAGCGTGATGCCCAAATATATATAACCGGCGCATGGTCATCAATAATCGTCAAAATCCACGTAAGCATTTTCGGCCAGAGCCCATGTCCAGGCGTCAAGCGTTTTTTCTTTTGACACCGCCTTCTGGCCGTTTTTCGTATAACATTGATAAACCCAATCCTGATTGCTCACAAAGACCTTTATTAAATCCAGGCTTGGGTGGTTAAACCAACCGGCACTATAATTTCCTTCCATGTATTTTACTCCATTTGATAACTTCTTTCACATTCTTAAAAAGCTGAATAGAATACAGGCTATTATTACACATAAATCAGAATCCTTTCCATGTTTTTTCCTAAAAAACATCCCTGAATTCAAATCCAGGGTAGCATCTGCACTCTAAAATGGATCTTTTATCAAATTACAAGAATCAAAAATGGACTTAAACTATTAAGGATAACCAATATGGACAACTTAATAATCCAGGCAGGCCTGGGAAACATTCTTGAAAAAATCAGAAACAGCGAACGTCTCTCCGTGGAGGATGGAATAAAATTATTCGAACACCCGGACCTGCTTGCGGTCGGATATCTGGCCAATATTGTGCGGCAGAGAGTTAATAATGATAACACCTATTTTATTTACAACCAGCACATCAATTATTCCAATATCTGCACCAACCTGTGCAAATTTTGTGCATTCGGTAAGGACAAGTCGTCCGACCTTGCCTATGAAATGAGTATCTCTGATGTCGAAAAAAAAATCAGAGAAAGAATTGAGGAGCCGATTACAGAAATCCACATGGTCGGAGGCATCCATCCTGATCTGCCATATTCCTATTACCTGGATCTCCTGCGCTGCATCAAAAAAATCCGCCCTGAAATCCATATCCAGGCTTTTACCTGCGTGGAACTGGTCCATCTGGCCGAACTCTCCGGAAAATCCCTGGCAGACACGATCAGCGAATTAAAGGAGGCAGGCCTGGGGTCCGTGCCCGGAGGTGGGGCCGAGGTCTTCAGCCCCAGGGTCCGTGAACTGACCTGCGAGAAAAAACTCTCCGGACAGGGTTGGCTGAATGCGGCAAAAACAGTTCACGAAATGGGACTGAAGAGCAATGCCACCATGCTTTACGGCCATATTGAGACCACCAGGGAACGAATGGAACATCTGGATATGCTCAGAAGATTGCAGGATGAGACAAAAGGTTTCCTTGCCTATATCCCCCTGGCCTTTCATCCCAAAAATACTGAGATGTCAAACCTCTCCCGGACCTCAGGCATAGATGACTTAAAAAACCTTGCCGTAGCCCGTTGCTTTCTGGATAATTTCCCCCACATAAAGGCATACTGGGTCATGATCAGTCCAAAACTTGCCCAAGTCGCTCTTTCATTCGGCGCAGACGACATAGACGGCACTGTAAAAGAAGAAATCATCACCCACATGGCAGGCGCTGAGACCGAACAGGCCATGACCCGCGACCAACTCGTAAGAATTATCAGGGAGGCGGGAAGGGTTCCCGTGGAAAGAGATACTCTATATAACGTGATTAAGATGTATTAATGACGAATGACGAAGTTTAATGTACCACACTCAAGACACTACTAAAGAAACTAAACTAAACTAATGGAAAAAATAGAAAAAAAAGTCCTTAACGGGCAACGCATCTCAGTGGATGAGTGTCTGACGCTGGCCGCGGACGCTGATCTTTATAGCCTCGGCTTTCTGGCCGACGCTGTCCGGAAACGGCTGCACCCGGAACCGATCGTGACATATGTGATTGACCGCAACATCAATTACACGGATATCTGTATCTCGGCATGTAAGTTCTGCGCCTTTTTTAAGACGCCGGATGATAAAGACGGCTCTCTCATCTCGTTTGAAGAACTGGGCGGGAAAATAGAAGAAACCATAAAGCTGAATGGGACACAGATTCTGCTTCAGGGCGGACTGCACCCTGATAAGCCATTAAAGTTTTACGAGGAGATGCTCAGATACATCAAAAAAAATTACGACATCCATGTCCACGGATTCTCACCGCCGGAAATCCACCATTTCGCAAATATCTCAGGCCTCTCCGTCCGGGACGTTCTTGTAAGGCTTATAAAGGCAGGGCTTGATTCCATACCTGGAGGCGGGGCCGAAATCCTGGCCGACCGGGTGAGGCGGGAGATCGCTCCCAGAAAATGTTCGGCAGATGAATGGATCAATGTCATGGAAGAGGCTCAT
>DAOVYS010000031.1 GCA_030635485.1 Pseudomonadota bacterium
CATCAAGCTTGTGGACAAAAAAATTGTCATTGATCACAAAAAATGTCTTGAATATGGTGATGAATGTGAAATGGCCTGCATTAAGGCATGCAAGAAGCGTAAGATTATACGTGTCAGAGAAAATAGCGCTGAGATGAAACAGGCTGCCTGAGAATGATCAGATTGAATAAGCCGATTAACGGGAATAATATGATGAAAGAGAACTTAGTCTCCAGAAGACAATTTTTGCAGACCTGTGGTATTCTCGGCGCCGGGTTGGCTGCCGGCGGCATGGTCCCTTTTGCAGCCGAGGCTGCAAAGATCAACCGGACGCAGTACAAGGTCTCCAGGACCAGACTGGCAATGGGTACGATTGTGTCCATGACGGTTATACATGAGTCAAAAGACCTTGGCGAGGAGGCGATAGGTAAGGCTTTTGGTGAAATCGAAAAATTGTCCGCCATATTTGACAGGTATAAGAGTTCTACAGCGGTTTCAGCATTGAACAATAATGGACGTATCGTCGGTCCTCCCCCGGAACTTAAAGAAGTGATGGGACAGGCCTTGAGTTATCACAGGCTTACCGGCAAGGTTTTTGATGTCTCCGTGGCCCCTGTCGTAGATCTGTTCAGGCGGAAATCAAGCGTTGGGCAGAAACTTGAGATGTCCGGCAAGGAATTTTCCGAGGCGCTTGAACTTGTAGGCTCTGAGGGAATAGATATTTCCTCTAATTCCATATCATTACGAAAATCCGGCATGGCTGTCACATTGGACGGGATAGCAAAAGGTTACATAGTTGACAGGGCGTCGGATATGCTGGCACGCCACGGCGCCGGCAACCATTTGATAAATGCAGGCGGGGACATACGGACTATGGGCCGGAGTTCGGAAAACAGGCCGTGGAAAATCGCGATCGAAGATCCCGCCAAAAAAGGTAATTATCCTGATGTCATTGCCTTGGGAGCAGGTGCTGTGGCAACATCGGGCGGGTATGAGGTCTACTTTGACAGGGAGAGAATGTTTCATCATGTGATCACCCCTTCAACAGGCCGTTCGCCCATTATGGCAAAAAGTGTGTCCGTAAAGGCGCCGACAGTTATGGAGGCCGATATTTTGTCCACATCTGTTTTTGTCATGCAACCCAAAAAGGGTGTAGCCTTAATCAACTCCCTGCCCGGACGCGAGTGCCTGATTGTGGCGGACAGCGGGGCGCAGATCAGTTCCAGGAACTGGGGAAAACTCGGTTGAGCGCTAATGATATGTTTCTCAACTTTGAATATCCTTTCTGCGTGTACGGGCCAACCATTAATTAATCAATTGTATAATTATGAACTGATTATGCCTGCCATACCGTGTATGACAGGCATAATTTATTTTAGATTCAGGCTTTTTCAATCTAAAAGGCTATTTTAGGAGGTCAGGACATGCACGTAAAGAAAATATTGCTTCCATTAGACGGATCAGATCACTCCATGCACGCCGCTAAGTACACGGCTGAGCTTGCCAAGCTTACAGACGCCGAGGTTGTTCTCGCGCACTGCTTTGGCGGGATTCCCAAGTTGCTTGGCGAGGACGGCCTGCATGAACTCATTGGTGAGCTGACAAAGGAATCAAACGAGATTCTGGAGCCGTTTGTGTGGCTGTTTCATGACAAGGGCATTAAATATAGGAAAAGGGTTGTTCGGGGAAGGATTGCGGATGCCGTTGTAACCCTGGCAGAGGAAGAGAATGTCGATCTGATAGTCATCGGGTCCAGAGGCCTCTCAAATGTTGAAAGAATATTGCTCGGAAGCGTAACCACCCGGGTTGTCCAGATGGCGCACTGCCCGGTACTTGTCATGCGCTAGCAATGTTACATTGCTTTTAGCAGGATAAGTGTTAAGAGCGTAATGCCGGATTTTAAGCATCCGGTCAATGGTATGTTGTACTTTAGACAGGGAGGATTAAGAAAGTGAGCCGATTAAGTAAAATGCTAGTTGTGACAGCCGTTATTGCTGTGATGGCGTTATTTTTTATACCGGCATCAACATTTGCCGAGTCGCATGGTGATGCTGATCATGCCGTTGAAACCCATGCAGATACAGCTCATTCCGCAGCCGGGCATGAGGCGGCGCATGGAGAGGAAGGCCATGGTGACGCCCATCATCATGGACCGCATCTCGACGGGTCCTTGTTGCAGGGATACTGGGTAATTCCCTTTGTGTGCATGTTGCTTTCCATTGCAGTATTACCGCTTACAATGCCTCATTTCTGGCATCACAATTTTGGAAAGATTGCAGCCTTCTGGTCCCTTGCATTTATGGTGCCCTTTTATTTCAAATTCGGTTTTGAGCTTGCGCTTTTTGAACTCCTTCATACAGTGCTTCTTGAATACGTACCGTTTATTATCCTGCTGCTGGCGCTCTTTACAGTGGCGGGCGGCGTTCGTATCACAGGCAGCCTTGTTGGTAAGCCGATTGTCAACCTTCTTGTGCTTTTAATCGGTACGGTGCTGGCGAGCTGGATGGGGACGACCGGGGCCGCAATGCTTCTGATCCGGCCTCTTATTCGTGCTAATGCTCATCGTAAGTACCGGGTGCATACAATCGTTTTCTTCATCTTCCTGGTCGCCAATATCGGTGGTTCTCTTACACCTCTGGGAGATCCCCCTCTCTTTCTGGGATTTTTAAAGGGTGTTTCCTTTTTCTGGACAACCAAGGCTATGTTCATGCCCATGCTGTTTGTTGCGGGCATTCTTCTGGTCCTCTTTTTCATTATTGATACTGCGCTTTACAACGCTGAAGGAAAGCCTGCTCCGCCCAAGTCACTCGATACGGGCGAGAAGCTGGGAATGGAGGGCAAGGTGAACCTGGTACTGCTTCTGGGCGTTGTCGGCAGCGTGCTCATGAGCGGTATGTGGAAACCGGGTATTTCGTGGGATGTGTATTACGTGCCTGTCGAGCTTCAGAATCTTTTGCGCGATGTGTTTCTGCTGTGCATTACCGGACTTTCCCTTAAGCTAACTGATCCTGACAGCCGTCGTAAGAACGAGTTCACATGGTTCCCGATTGTGGAGGTCGGCAAGCTGTTTGCCGGTATCTTTGTCAGTATGATTCCGGCCATCGCTATTTTAAAGGCTGGTAAAGAAGGGGCATTGAAGAGCGTTATCGCACTTGTTACAACCGAGGCCGGAGAGCCTGTGAATCACATGTATTTTTGGATGACAGGCATTCTTTCGAGTTTTCTGGACAATGCGCCGACCTACCTCGTATTCTTTAACACCGCAGGAGGCGATGCAGAGAAACTCATGGATCCTAACCAGATGTACATGACACTCCTTGCTATCTCGGCAGGCGCCGTGTTTATGGGTGCTAACACCTATATCGGAAACGCTCCGAACTTTATGGTGCGCTCAATTGCTGATGATCAGGGAATAAAAATGCCTAGTTTTTTCGGCTACATGGCCTGGTCCGTAGGTATTCTGGTACCGATATTTATGGGGGTTATGTATGTCTTCTTCCTGTAAGGGGAGGTAAATAGATAAAACACAAAAAGGCGCTGCCGGATTCGGTAGCGCCTTTTTGTATTTCTGGAAGGTGGTTATGCGCTTAAGCGCGTTTCAGGATTCTGGCAATGGTCGGTTTGTATTTGTTGTTATGTGTAAGTTTTGCGCTGGCTGTCCTTAGTCCCATGACTGACAGGCCAAGAGCGACTATACCGAAGATGATCGAGCAGACGGTTTTGTCAATACCAAGGAAAGGAGATATTTTCTCACCCAAAAATGCTCCAAGGATCAGTGCAAATACCGGGACAATATAGGCCATGAGCGAAAGCGTTATAACGGATGATGAGTCCATGCTTAATAGTACCGTATCCCCGTTTTTCGCGCCTACGCTGTTCAGTACCTCAATCTCTATTTCAGTCAAGGAGCTGCTCAATAAGCCGCATCCACCCTGGCAATTTTTTTTGGAGTCACAGCTTTCGCACATCTGTCCGCGTTCGGTCCTGATCCAGACAGTATCAGGTGTTGTCTTAAAGACTGTTCCCTGTTCTGTAACCATAATGTGATTATCTCCTTATACGATTGTTTTGTGCGGTTTGTTGTTGGTTTTGCTAACGCTTACTCAACCTGAATAATTGGATTGTAATACTAAGTTTCTGTAAACCGGAAGTCAACACATACTCTTGACAAATACGGAAAAAATTGTATACTGCGCAATTCGGATGACAGAGCGGACATAGCTCAGCTGGTAGAGTACAAGCTTCCCAAGCTTGGTGTCGCGGGTTCGAACCCCGTTGTCCGCTCCACCACGGTTGCTGAAGTGATGTCTCCGCCTTTGTCTAGGCGTTGTCGATGATTAATTTTTTCCAGAGACAGGATGGAAGAAATGTGACTTGATTGTCGGTAAGGAAACGGATTTTTTTCTGTATGAGAAAATCCATTTCAAATAAGCGGACATAAGTTTTTACTTATGTCTTTTGGGGCGGATTCAAAGTGGGCGGCATGCCCGCTTTTTTTTTGTAAGAGTTCACCAGCGGCGCATCTGCACCACTGGTGAACGGTTTTTTTATTAAAAGTCCATGATCCAGAATGATCCAGCCACCGCGGGTGACAGAGTAGTCAAAGCCGTGACCATGCTTGTAAGACCTGTGGTCGAGGAGCAGGGTTTTGAACTCGTAGAGGTTCAGTTCAGACCGGAAGCAGGGGGTCTCGTGCTTCGTCTGGTTATTTTCAATCAAGCAGGGATTGGTGTTGACGACTGTGCAAAGGTCAGTCGCGAGGCAAGTTGTCTCCTTGAGGTGGAAGATATTATTGGTCATCCATTCCGGCTTGAGGTGTCATCGCCGGGACTTGATTGGCCTTTGCGGAGCAAAAGAGATTTTGAGCGTTACAAAGGACGCAAGATTAAAGTGATAACCAGTGATTCTTTCGGGAATAAGCATCTCGTCGGCGTGATTGAAAACGTAATAGAGGACCATTTGTGTCTGGCCACGTCCGAAGAGATTCTTGAAATCCCGATATCTGAAATAGTGAGAGGGAATCTTGTTATTGACTTCTAATTTTTGTTTTTTGCATTACACTCTCTTCCCCGACATTTTTGGGATGCGTAAAGATATATTGGAGAAACGGTGATGCTTTCAGACTTGAAAAGAATTATCGATCAGATTTGTAGAGACAAGGGGCTTGATCGGCAGTCGCTGATTGAATCCCTTGAGGATGCCGTAATGTCGGCCGCCAAAAAAAAGTACGGCTTGCGGCGTGATCTGGAAGTCCACTACAATGATGAACTGGGGGAGTTGGAACTTTTTCAGTTCAGGCAGGTTGTTGAAAAGGTGGAGGATGAACAGACCCAGATAGCGTTTGAAGAGGCGGTCAGTCTTGATCCTGATGTGCGGATGCACGACGACCTTGGCAGCAAGATGGAAAATGTTGCCGATCTGGGCCGGATTGCCGCACAGTTTGCCAAGCAGGTTATAATTCAGAAGATGAAGGACGCGGAACGTAACGTTATTTACGAGATGTACAAGGATCGCGTCGGTGAGGTTGTGAACGGCATTGTTCAGAGATTTGAAAGGGGCAATATGGTCGTGAATCTGGGACGGACCGACGCTCTTCTGCCCAGCAGCGAACAGATGCCCCGAAGGTCTTTCCGCCAGGGTGACCGGATTCGTGCCTTACTTCTGGAGGTTAGGCAGACGACCAGGGAACATCAGTTGGTGCTCAGCAGGACGAGCAACGATTTCCTGTCAAAGCTGTTTTCAACGGAGGTGCCTGAGATTTCCGAGGGTATTGTCTCGATATTTGCTGTTGCCCGTGAATCGGGATTAAGGGCAAAAATTGCGGTAATCTCGTCGGAGTCGGATGTCGATCCGGTAGGTGCATGCGTTGGAATGAAGGGGTCTCGCGTGCAGAACGTGGTTCAGGAGCTTCAGGGCGAGAGGATAGATATAGTTCCGTGGAGTCCTGATCCTGCAAAGTATGTTTCAAACGCCCTTTCGCCGGCACAGGTCTCCATGGTTGTTGTTGATGAAGAAAACAGAACCCTTCTTGTTGTGGTGCCTGATGATCAGCTTTCGCTTGCAATCGACAGGGGAGGGCAGAATGTACGACTCGCCTCTCAGTTACTGGCATGGAAGATCGATGTAAAGAGCGAGCAGAAATATGCAAAATTTATGGAGCAGGGGTACAAGTCCCTGATCGACCTTGAATGCGTGGATGACAGGCTTGCCGAGGTTTTGTACGATGGCGGGTTTACATCAGCTGCCGATCTCGCCGAGGCTGGTCCTGAAGAATTGACGGAACTTGGAAAGATTGACGAGGAGCTTGCCGCACGGATGGTCGAGGAAGCAAAAGAAAAACTTCTGGAGCCTCAGGTGTCTGAATCTGAAGAATCCGAGGTGGCTGAAGGAACCGAAGAAACCGGGCCAACCGATGAAGACGGAGTCGCTGAAGAACCTCTGGAAACTGCTGAATCGGAATCCGTGGAATCTGATGATACTCTCCCTTTATCCGAATCTGAAGAATCCGAGGCGCCTGAAGTAATCGAAGAAACCGGGCCAACCGATGAAGCAGGGGTCGCTGAAGAACCTCTGAAAATTGCTGAATCGGAATCCGATGAAGATGATGCGGGGGCCTAATATACACAATGACATAAGTTGTCGTTGCGTATAGAGGAGTGGCTTGGTGAAGACTTATCCTGTACGGACATGCCTGGGGTGCGGGAAAAAGGGGTTTAAGAAAGAATTTCGGCGGTTTGCGGTGGATGATGCCGGGACGCTGGTAATGGACAATCGATCAATAATAGGCGGACGCGGTGCGTATTGTTGCATGAATGGTGATTGTATGCGGCTGTTTATGAAAAACAGGAAACGGCTTTTAAGAGCATTTCACGTGCAAGTGATTGAGTGGAATAAGCAGTAGGGTTATTTGGGAGTAGATGATGAAGAAAGTCAGAGTTTACGAGTTGGCCAAAGAGGCTGGAATGGAAAGCAAGGCGCTTGCGGTCAAACTTATTGAACTTGGATACAGCATTAAGGGCTACAGTTCGACTCTTGATGAACAGAAGGCTGATGAAGTCCGCAGATTGTTGGGTACTGTGGATACTCTGGTGGAAGAAAAGCGGATTCAGCGTAAAGGACAGAAGACTATTATTCGAAGGCGGACCAAGTCCGTGCCCGTGATTCCGGAGGAGGTTCCGGAGGAGGTAGCCGCGCCTGAAGAGCCCGAAGAGCCCGAAGAGCCCGAAGAGCCCGAAGAGCCCGTTGTTGCGCTTGAAAAGAAGGAAATATCCGCTGAAAAGCCTGAAGAACCCGAACGACTCGAAAAAGAAACGGTTTCTGTTGAGGAAGTTGAAGCCAAGGTGATTCCGGAGAAGGCGTCTGTTCCTGAACCCGAGGAAATTTCCGAGCCGGTTGAAGAAAAGGCGGAAGAGAGAGTCTCTTCCGTAACCGAGCTTGAAGAGGCGCCTGTTTCAGCAGAGTTGGAAGTCCCTGCGGACAAGGAAGAGAAGGTTGCTGAACCGGTCAAACCTGAGAAGCCTGCACCCAAAAGGCGTAAAGGGCTGGCTCGGGTGCTGGGCACCATTGATCTGCCGCCTCAAGAAGAACCCTCAAGGCCCAAATACAAAAAAGCTGCTAAAACAAAGGCAGCCGGACCGGGCCAGGATAAAAAACGGCCAGGGAAAAAAATTCATCCTGAAATTGAGGGTAAGGTTAAGGAGGAAAAGGAAGACGGAGGTAAGGGTGGGCGTCCTAAGGCTAAAAAGGGAAAGCGCTTTGTTAAATTTCATACCGAGGTAAAGGGCAGGGAACGCGGCCCGAAAGGTGGAGGTAGACGCAAAGGCCGGGTCGTTGTGGCAATGGAAGATGTGGCCGGGGTCAGCGGTCGTTTGGGCAAAGGCCTGGGTGTAGAGCATGCTCGTCGTGCAGGCGTCAAAAAGGCCAGGCACCCGGATATTGTCACGCCTGGCGAGACAAAGGCGATTAAGAAACGGATCAAGATAGAAGAATTTATTTCGGTTGCTGATATTGCCCGCTGTATGGGAATCAAAGTCAATGCGGTCATTGCCAAGCTCATGGAAATGGGTGCAATGGCTACAATGAACCAGGCCCTGGATGTTGATACCGCCACTTTGGTTGCTTCTGATTTTGGTTATGAGGTTGAACAGGCTACAACAGAGGCGCAGGTCTTTCTTGAACTGGAAGACAAGGAAAAGGGCGGGGAAGAGTTGCCAAGGCCTCCTGTGGTTACGGTCATGGGGCATGTTGATCATGGTAAGACATCAATTATTGATGCTATTCGTCACACTGATGTTGTGAACGGTGAGGCCGAGGGGATTAACCAGAATGTATGTGCCTGGTAGGGCGGTTCCGCACAAGGGGATGTGGTGTTCCTGGATACCCCGGGTCATGAAGCATTTACCGAGATGAGAGCCCGTGGCGCCAAGGTCACTGATGTGGTCGTTCTGGTAGTGGCGGCGGATGACGGCGTCATGGATCAGACAAAAGAGGCGATCAATCATGCCCGGGCCGCTGGTGTTCCGATCGTTGTCGCGGTGAACAAGATCGACAAACCTGACGCCAACCCGGATCGGGTAAAAAGAGAATTGGGAGAGTTGGATCTGTTGTCCGAGGAGTGGGGCGGCGAGACCATCTTTTGCGAGACGTCCGCCAAGACGGGAGAAGGGATTGACGATCTTCTTGAGCAGATTCTGCTTCAGTCTGAAATTTTGGAGCTTAAGGCTGATCCCAATCGCAAGGCACGCGGCCGTGTTATTGAGGCGCGTCTTCACAAGGGGCGTGGACCGGTTGCAACAATTCTTATTCAGCACGGCACATTGCAAGTGGGTGATAATTTTGTGGTTGGTAAATTTTACGGCCGGATTCGTGCTTTAACGAATGACAAGGGGGCTATGGTTGAAAAAGGCGGTCCCTCAATGCCGGTTGAGGTACATGGTTTGAGCGGAGTTCCCATGGCAGGGGATGAGTTTGTCGTAATGCCTGACGAGAAAATGGCCAAGAGCGTCAGCCAGCAGCGTCAGCTTAAGAGCCGTGACCTGGCTCTTGCGGCAAGTACCAAGATATCACTCGACAACCTGTTTGAAAAGTTAAAGGAGGGCGAGGTCAAGGAACTGCGCGTCATCCTGCGGGCCGATGTTCAGGGAACCCTGGAGGCCTTTGGCTCCGCAATCAAGAAACTCAGCACCGACGCAATCAGGGTGGAGATCCTTCATGAGGGGACCGGCGCTATCATTGATTCGGATGTGCTTCTTGCCACGGCATCGGATGCTATTATAATCGGCTTTAATGTGAGGCCGCACGCCAAGGTGCAGGATTTTGCAAAAAATGAAAAAGTGGACATTCGTTATTATGATGTAATCTACGACGCCCTTGACGATATCAAGAAGGCCATGACCGGCATGCTCGAGCCGCTATTTGTGGAAAGGACTATTGGCTCCGTGGAAGTGCGGCAGACATTTCATGTTCCTAAAATCGGCATAATTGCCGGAAGTTATGTTGTGGACGGCAAAGTCGAAAGAGATGCTCATGTGCGGCTGCTAAGGGATGGAGTAGTGGTCTATACGGGACGGTTAGCTTCACTCAGGCGGTTCAAGGATGATGTAAAAGAGGTTCAGACCAATTTTGAATGCGGTATCGGACTGGAAAATTTTAATGACATCAAAAATGGTGACATGTTTGAGATTTTTGTTATAGATGAGATAGCAGCTGAGCTGTAGGTTTGTAAGCGGTAACAGGCGGCGTATAATACGTGATCAGGGCAACCGGTATAGGTAGGGCTATAACCGGTTGCCCTGATCACGTATTTATACCCCCTTGGGGGTGCACCTGTATCACCTGTGGCCGCTTACACGGTAAGGGATTAGGCACCACCTTGCCCACGTGATCAGTTCTGTAGGTTTTATATGATGACAGCTAAGAGATCCAGAAGCAGGTTTGCTCTGCCCGAGCTGGGCATGGACCGGAGCAGACGTCCTTCACGTGTGGGTGATACGATCAGAAGCGAGATCTCACTGTTGCTCGTTCAAAAGATCAAGGACCCGCGTGTGCAAAATGTCACCATTACCGACGTGGCAATGACCGGTGATTTGAGAAGGGCCAGGATCTATTTCAGCGTGTTCGGTGACAAGCGGCAGATCACGGAAGCGGAAGAGGGATTAGCCAGTGCCAAAGGGTTTATTCGTAGTTATCTGGCAAGAGAACTCGGGATGAGATATGTGCCTGAACTTGATTTCAGGCTGGATCTTGCCGAAGTCAGGCGGGAAGAGATGGAGAGACTGTTTAGAGAGATTAATGATGGTGAACCACGGTCTGAATGAGATTGCAAAGGTTATTGCCGGTGCGGAAAATATTGTGATTGCCGCTCATATTTTTCCGGACGCCGATGCTCTCGGTTCTCAGCTGGCATTGGGTAATATCCTTGAATCTATGGGCAAAAATGTTGTACTGTACAGCGAAGCCGTTGTTCGGAAACTATATGATTTCATGCCTGGAAGTGAGAGGCTGGTTACCCCTCCTATTGAATGGGATTCCTTTGACTGTGGTATAGCGCTTGACTGTGGTGATCGTCTAAGGCTTGGCAAGGAGATGGATAATTTTTTGAAAATTCAACCTGTTGTCGTGATTGATCACCATTCCGGGCATCAAGAATTTGGAGATGTCCGTTGGGTGGAAGCGGGCAGGGGCTCAACAGGCGAGATGATTTTTGATCTGGCCCAGGCACTCAACGGTTCCATATCCTATGACACGGCATACTGTCTGTATGCGGCCATTGTTTCCGACACCGGTTCGTTTAAATATTCGTCAACCACGGCCGATACCTTTCGGGTTGCAAAAGAGTTGGTGGAAAAAGGGGTAAAACCTTTTGAAGTGGCGGCAAAACTTTTTGATAATTTTACCCTGAACCGCCTCCATCTTCTGATGTCTGTGTTGGATACCATGGAACTTTATAAGAATGGGCGGATCTCCGTCATTCATGTGACTCGTGAGATGTTCTCAAGGGTCGGTGCGAACCAGGGCGATGTTGAAAATTTTATCAATTATCCCAGGTCGCTGGAATCGGTCAACGTGGCGGTATTCTTAAAGGAAACCAATGACGGTCTTGTCAGCGTAAGTTTGAGGTCCAAGGGGTCATGGTGTGATGTGGCCAAGGTTGCGGCAAAATTTGGAGGCGGAGGACACAAGCATGCCGCGGGATTTAAAAAGGACGCCGCTATTTCAGAGATTCTGGAGCAGCTTTTGTCGGAAATCTCGCTTACGATGGAAAAATGAGCACGGCCTTACAACCGTCTGCGGGATGGATATCGGATTTTGAGGCCGGTATTTTTCTGGTGGATAAGCCGGCAGGACCTACTTCTTTCAAGATAGTCCAGCTGGTTCGACGGAATCTGGGAATAAAAAAGGTGGGGCATGCCGGAACGTTGGACCCCTTTGCTACCGGCCTGCTTGTAATATGTGCGGGGCGGCCCGCCACCAGGATCATTTCCCGTCTGATGGACGGTGAGAAGGAATATGAGGCAACCTTAAAGCTTGGCGTTGAGACGGACACTCTTGACCTGGAAGGGAAAATAATCGCTCGTTGTCCTGTTGGGGAGTTTGGCAGGGAGCGTGTTGAAGAATGTATTTCAGGGTTTAAGGGTGAACAGTTCCAGATGCCGCCGAGTTATTCGGCTCTGAAACATAAGGGCAAGCCCCTTTATTATTATGCCAGAAAGGGGATTGAAATAGCCAGAGAACCCCGGCGGGTTGAGATTCGGGAAATAAGCTGCATTGACATAAGACCTGATACTCTGAGTATAAGGGTGCGGTGCAGCAAGGGAACATATATCAGGTCCCTTGCCTCGGATATCGGAACAGCGTTAGGATGCGGAGCCCATCTGGTTGCCTTGAGGCGGCTTCGAAGCGGTTTGTTTTCAGTGACGGACGCCATGGCAGTGAATGGTCTGATTGATCGAGAAAAGGGGCGTGAATTGTTGCTTGATCACATGCTGAGTCTGGAAGACGTGCTTAAGATGCTTCCTCAACAACAGAATTGAAGAATAGTTTTTTTTGCCTTGCCACAGGTGAGTTAATTGTTTGTATATTTGTTTAGACCCTCTGTCAGAAATATATACGCTTAAGCGTGTATATTGTAGCCGGCTCAGTCAAAGCAGCATGCTGAATTTTCAACTGTAGAGGGTCTTATACCCCTCAAGGGGGTATTGAAAAGAGTCCAGCTACGCTGGGTTAGATTAAAAATGTGATGCCCCCTTAAAAGGGACCTTCACAGGAGGTTTACTGTGACACTTAAGACTGAAAAGAAGCAGGATATCATAGAAAAGTTCAACTTGCACGATACGGATACCGGATCTCCGGAGGTGCAGATTGCATTGTTGAGCGCGCGTATTACCTATCTGACCGACCATTTCAAGATCCATAAGAAGGACCATCACTCAAGGCGTGGTCTGTTGAAAATCGTAGGTCAGAGAAGACGCTTGCTCTCATATCTTAAAAACGTGAATATTGACAGATACCGATCCATTATCAAGGAACTCGGAATTCGGAAGTAATAGACGGTTGTCTGCTTTTTTTATTTCTGCAGCCGGGGTTGTGTAGATGTCCGCACTGAAAGACCTTGTGCGTAGAGAACCGGGACGCTGCAGGAAATTTATTTGATACATTAGAATAACAGGTATATTTACGCCGTTATTAAGGGTTTGCATCAAAATGTAAATTTATTTTTTGAGCGAACCCTAAGTTAAACAAGCAGACAATTGTCATTGAGGAGAAGAAATGGTTTTACGAGAAGAAATTGAAATAGGCGGGCGGACCCTTACCATTGAAACGGGTCGATTGGCAAAACAGGCCAACGGTTCAGCCCTGATTACTTATGGAGATACCGTTGTCCTGGTAACCGCCACTGCTGCCAAGGAAGCCAGGGAAAACGTCGATTTTTTGCCCCTTACAGTGGAATATCAGGAACGGTTTTATGCTGTAGGGCGTATTCCCGGCAGTTTTTTTAGACGCGAGATTGGTCGCCCCACGGAAAAGGAGACACTCACCTGCCGTTTTATAGACCGGCCGTTAAGACCTCTTTTTGCCGATGGTTATCAGCACGAGACACAGGTGATAGGCACCGTATTATCCGCGGATCAGCAGAATGATCCGGATATATTGGCAATAATCGGGGCATCCTGTGCCTTAACGCTCTCCAACATACCCTTTCTCGGCCCAATTGCCGGAGTGAGGGTCGGGTACATGGATGGAGAATATATACTCAACCCCACAAAGGACCAGTTAGGGGAATCGAGGATGGATTTAATCATTGCCGGCACCAAAAATGCCGTTGTAATGGTTGAAGGCGGAATCGACAACTGCAGCGAGGCGGAGGTTCTTAACGGAATATTTTTCGGTCATGAGGCCATGCAGCCCATCTTGGAAGTGCAGGAGAAGATGCGAGCTGCGGTCGGAAGACCGAAGATGGAAATATCGCCCCCTGAGAAGAACGAGGATCTGGAAAAGCGGGTGGCTGAAATTGCGGCATCCGACATGGGAAAAGTAATCACTACTTCAGACAAGATGGAGCGTGGTGATCTGTTTGATGAGCTGAAGGCCAAAGTGGTTGATCAGATCGAAGAGGAGTCTGAGGGTTGCGGCCGTGAAGCAAAGGAGATCCTTTACGGTCTGAAGAAAACCATGATGAGGGATCGAATTGTTAAGGATCATGCCCGTATTGACGGCAGGAAATTTGATGAGATTCGTCCGATAACCTGTTCCGTATCAGCACTGCCCCGTGTCCATGGATCATCGTTGTTTACTCGCGGAGAGACGCAGGCAATGGTCACTGCCACACTGGGGAGCGGTGACGATGAACAGCGTGTTGAATCTCTTTACGGAATGTCTTTTAGGCCATTCATGCTTCATTATAATTTTCCGCCTTATTGTGTCGGTGAAGTGCGTTTCATGAGGGGTCCGAGCAGGCGTGACATCGGACACGGCGCCTTGGCAACCAGGGCGATTAAGGCGGTACTGCCTGATAGTGAGAAATTTCCATATACGATTCGGATCGTGTCCGAGATCATGGAATCAAACGGTTCTTCGTCCATGGCAACGGTGTGCGGCGGAAGTCTTGCCCTTATGGATGCGGGAGTGCCGATCAAAAAGCCGGTTGCAGGCGTGGCCATGGGTCTTATCAAGGATGGCGAAGAGATAGTGGTTCTTTCGGATATTCTTGGGGATGAAGATCATCTGGGTGACATGGATTTCAAGGTCACTGGAACCGATGAAGGAATCACCGCTCTTCAGATGGACATCAAGATTGAGGGTGTATCAAAAGAAATCATGTCAAAGGCGCTGGAGCAGGCCAATGCCGGGCGTTGTCATATTCTTGAGGAAATGGACAAGGCGCTTTCAGCGCCAAGGACGGAGGTGCCTGAACATGCGCCGAAAATTTTCACTCTTCAGATAAATACGGACAGGATTCGTGACATCATCGGCCCGGGCGGCAAAATTATCAAGGGGATGACCGCTGAATTTGGAGTAAAGATTGATGTGGATGATTCCGGAAAGGTCATGATTTTTGCCCCCAACGGCAAGGTCGGCGATGCCGTGTCAGACCGGATCAAGAGTCTGACCGAAGAGGCCGAGGTCGGCAAGATCTATACCGGAACCGTTCAGAAGATCGTTGACTTTGGCGCCTTTGTTCAGATCCTTCCGGGTATTGACGGACTTGTCCATATATCTGAACTTGAGAACAGACGTGTAAATAAGGTCACCGATGTTCTGAAGGAAGGTGAGGAGGTCCGTGTCAAGGTGCTTGCCGTTGATCAGCGCGGCAAGATCCGGTTGAGCAGGAAGGCTCTTCTGGAGGAAGGGGAATGATGAGTGATGAGTGACTAGTGACTAATGACTAATGTTGATGGTCTCGTGAAAAGTCCTTTTTTTGCGAGGCCATCATCATTTATATGATTACTGATTTTATACTTTTATCCGCATGTACAAAAAAACAGTTCTAGATAACGGCGTTCGGGTGATAACCGAACGTATTCCCCATACCCGTACCGTATCAGTGGGACTCTGGGTGGATGTCGGTGCACGTGATGAGCATGATCTCAACAACGGGTGCGCCCATTTTCTGGAGCATATGTTTTTCAAGGGAACCAACTCCAGGTCCGCCCAAGTGATTGCAATGGAACTGGATGTTCTTGGAGGAACGGCCAATGCCTTTACTTCAAACGAACAAACCTGTTTTTTTGCCACGGTCATGGATGATCGGCTGTCGCGCTATATGGAGCTGCTGTCCGATCTTTTCCTGAATTCCGTTTTTGCCGAGGATGAAGTGGAACGTGAGCGACAGGTCATCCTTCAGGAGATCAGTATGGTGGAAGACACGCCGGATGAACGGATCCATGAGCTTTTTTCCGCACAGCTGTGGGGAAGGCACCCTCTGGCCAATACTGTTCTGGGGTCCAGAGAGGTTGTCGGTTCCATGAATACCCGTAAACTGGTCGATTATGTAGAACGATATTATAGGCCGGAAAAGATTCTTATAGCAGCTGCTGGCAATCTTGATCACAAACATTTTGTCGAACTCTGCAATGAAAAGTTTCCTGGAATTAGAGCTGATGAAGGCGCGGCCGGCGCGACCCGCGTCATGCCTGCGGAACAGTCCCCACTAAGGAAGGTCTATACCCGTCCTCTTGAACAGGTCCATATGATTCTAGGAACCTATGGACTCCCCGTCGATTCCGATGATCGATACAAGCTGGCTCTTTTAAATACCATATTGGGCGGAAATATGAGTTCCAGGCTCTTTCAGGAGATCCGTGAGAAGCGGGGGCTTGCCTATTCCGTTTATTCGTATCTTGTACCTTTTGCGGACTCCGGATATATGGGTGTATATATGGGAGTGGACCGTGAGACCGTGAATGAGGCCGTTTCTCTGTCAACCGTGGAAATCGAAAAGATTGCCACTGAGCCGGTAACAGAGGAGGAGCTGATGAATGCCAAGGATTACACCAAGGTGACTCTTTTTCTGGCTAACGAGAATACTGAGGCTAGAATGATCCGGATTGCACGTAATGAGTTCTATTTTAATAGATATATATCGTTTGATAATGTGGTGGCAGGTATTGATATTGTAACAATAGACGAGATTATGGACCTTTCCGCCCGGCTTTTCAGGGACAAGGATTTTTTCGCCGCAGCGTTGGGTCCGCTTGAGAACGGCGATATAGATTGGAAGTCCCTTAACTAGTGCCCATCCAGAAATGGCCTTTTTGTCCGATCTCTGCGTCACAGCGAAAAAGAAAAATGCTCACATATACCCAATATGCTGCGCTTTTTCTTTTTCACTATTCCTTGATCTCGAACAAAAAATCTCATTTCTAGACAGAGGGGTCGGGAAGCAGGGGTCGGGGGTCAGGATAACGGATTGATTATTCAGTTGTTTTTGCTGACACATGA
>DAOVYS010000018.1 GCA_030635485.1 Pseudomonadota bacterium
GTCGGCCGAGAGGAGTTGACCGAACACTGGTACGACCAACTTTTTCTGATCAGCCATGATGTGGCTTTCACGGAAGTGACGGATCAGATCATTACCCTTGATGCGAGCCACGTTTGCTGATAATTTTATTTTCAATATTCAATCTGCATGCACCCCCAAACTACACACCCCGCGCCTCTTTTGGCCACAATATTTTGTGAACCTGAATCTGAAGCCTTACCTTAAGATTGTCGTAAAGTATCCATTCAGCCAGTTGGTCCGGCTTTAGTCTGTCTGCGGCCGGGGAGAATAGAATCCTTCCATTTTTAGTCCATTCTTCATATCTTCCCGGATCGGCCGCAAGGCGGGTCTTGATAAAATTGACTGCCCACTCATAATCGGGCCTTGAGCTGATCACGAATTTGATTTCGTCTTTTCCCGAGAGTCGTTCCGGATTGGCGGGGTCCATCTTTTTGTGCATGCCGCTGTCCGGACATTTTATATCCACTATCTTGATCACATCTTGCGGGACCCTTTCAAGGTTCATGCTGCCGTTTGTTTCCAGAAGAACGGTCCTTTTCGCGGAGAGTAACCGGTCCATCAGGAGATAGACGTTTTCCTGGAGCAGGGGTTCGCCACCCGTGATCTCAACAATGGCGCCTGGATAGTTGGACGTATAGTCCACGAGTCTGGAAACAGCGATTCTGTTGCCGGTTTCTTCGTAGGTGTAGCGTGCGTCGCAGTAACTGCATCGCAGGTTGCATCCGGTAAGCCTGATAAAGACACAAGGTCTGCCTGCATGGGTGGATTCCCCCTGAATGCTGAAAAATTTTTCTGAAATGTCCAGGCATGGTTCATTCTTCAAAATATGTCACTCCAGTGCCTTCAGTCTCACAGACTGTTACGCTGTATAGATGATAACGCTCTGTTTTGAGATCGTTTTTAAGGCTGTTGAAAATATGGGCCGCAATGTTTTCCGAAGATGGATTTTTGTTTGTAAATGCGGGAAGTTCATTAAGATTTCTATGGTCAAGATCTTCAATAACCGGTCCAAGCGATTTTTTTACGGTTCGAAAATCAATGCCCATCCCAAGTTCATCCAGTTCCGATGCCTTTACGGTAATCTTTACTTTCCAGTTATGCCCATGCGGTCTTTCGCAGTTTCCGGGGTAATTTCGAAGGTGATGGCCTGATGAGAAATGGGTTTCCACAGATATTTGAAACATGATTTTTAACTCCTTTTTACGGAATTGGTTTTTTTATCCAAATTGGTTATAGTTACCTTTTTGCAATGATAAAACCGCTCACCTTCTTTTGCAATCCCGGTTGTAAAAAATAAATAGTTTTGGGCGAGACAAAAATATTCATCATTTTAATAGGTTCTGTTTTTGAGGAGATATGGAAGCATGGCTTTAATAGCACCGTTTCGAGGCATCAGGTATAACCAGGAAAAGATCGGACGGCTGGAGGATGTCGTTACCCCGCCGTATGATGTAATTGACGAGAAGGCTCAGGCCGCATTCATAGCCGCAAATCCCTACAATATGATCAGGCTTGATATCTGCAAACGCCAGGGTAAGGAATCCGGAGGCAGCGGCCGTTATGAGAAGTCCAGGGATCTGTTTCAAGGATGGCGGGATGACGGGATATTGATCCGGGATGAGGCCCCTTCAATATATCTTTATCATATTGATTACGATCATCCCTCAGGCAAACGTCTCACACGGAAAGGTCTTGTGTCACTGGTCGGCCTGTCTGATTTTTCCGAAGGCATTGTAAAACCCCATGAAAAGACTTTCATGGATGTAACCGATGACAGGTTGGAACTGCTTGACACATGCCACGCCCATTTCAGCCAGATATTTTCATTATATCCCGATAGTAACGGCGAGATCATGGAGTGTCTTGAAAAGGCATGTCCGGATGAACCGCTTATCTCCATCCTGGACCAATATGGAAGCAGACACCGGATATGGCAGGTCTCGGATTTGGAAACACTTAATAGTGTTCAGTCCCTTTTTCAAGATAGATCGTTATATATAGCCGACGGGCATCACCGTTACACAACAGCGCTTCAGATGCAAAATAGAATGAGAGACAGACTTGGAGAGCTTCCTCTCGATAGTCCGTATAATTTTGTCATGATGTATCTTTGCCCTATGGAAGATCAGGGCCTTTCCGTTCTGCCTACCCATCGACTGGTGAGGCTTATTCCCGGAACAAAGTCCGAGGATACCTCTATGGAGTTATCAATCGATAAACTGGCCCGGGACCTTGATGGAGCATTTCAGGTCAAGGAGATCAAGGGGGCTTCGGGACCGGATCTGTTGACAGCGGCTTTGGCTGAAATGGACAAGGGACGTGGTGATATGGAGTCCGGGACGGCAGGGCCTGCAATGTTCGGCCTCTATCATACTTTGGAGGATCGCTGCCTGGTCTTGACCTTAAAGAACGGGGTTATGGAGAAGACGTTTGGGGAGAGCATACCCTCGGTCCTTCAGGCGCTCGATGTGGTTGTGTTGTCGGATCTGCTTTTTGAGCGCATCCTGGGATTGGATCATGAGCGGTGTGAAAAGGAGAATCTGATCAGTTACTTTGCGGATCAGGCAGAGGCTTTTAAGGCGTCCCATGATGAATCTTCCGGAAATGGAAAGGTACCGCATCTTCTTTTTCTGATGAATCATACGCCTGTGTCCCAGGTAAAGGAGGTTGCGGATCAAGGGCTGACCATGCCTCACAAATCCACCTTTTTTTATCCGAAAATTCTCACAGGCCTTCTCATAAATGGGATTGATCCGGACGAAGGGGTTAAACTTCCCTGACCCCTGACCCCCTGATTACTGCCATGCAGCCGGAATGCGGACTACACACGGAATGTACTGAAGACACCATGTTTTCCGGGCGCCTCACATGCGTTCAGCATCGTTTGGGGTACCGCTATTCAATTGATTCTCTGCTTCTTGCCCATTTTGTGGCGCCCAAAAAGGATGATCACATTCTGGACCTGGGGGCGGGTTGTGGAATTGTGTCGCTTATCCTTGCCTATCGATGGCCGGATGTTACTGTTTCCGCCTTTGAGATTCAGAATCGGTTTGTCTCTCTTATCAGGCGGAATATTGAAAAGAATCGATTTCAGGATAGAATCCGGGTCATTGAGGGAGATTTGTGCGGGATCAGTAAGTTGATTGAGCCTGGGGCCTTTGAGCTTGTTGTCAGCAACCCACCGTACCGGAAGTCGGGTTCAGGACGTCTGAATCCTGAAAAAGAGCAGGCGATAGCACGTCACGAGATCGTGGCCGACCTGCGGTCGGTGATCAGGGCGGCCCTATTTGCGGTAAAAAACAGGGGGCGGGCCGCCTTTGTCTATCCCGCGGCAAGGGGGGCGGCTCTGATGGCTGAACTCAAATCTTCCGGTCTGGAGCCGAAACGTTTGCGGATTATTCACAGTTATCCGGGCGGCGATGGGAAGCTGGTGCTCATAGAGTGCGTGAAAAACGGCAGGGAGGAATTAAAAATTTTACCGCCTTTTTTTGTTTATACGGAACCGGGGGGAGAATACACGGAAGAGATGGCAAGGATTTATGAATCTGACTACTAAGTAAAAAAAGTCAAATAACACGATTACTAAATTTTTTACGAGACCATCAAAGATAGGCTTTAAGGATTTTTCCATCCAGCCGATATGAACTGAAAATTTTCTAGTTTCAGGCACTGACTGATATTTTATAATTTGTTGATTTCACAAATTAATAACAGATATGCGAGAAATCGTGGATGTTGGTTGAGAGGGGGTTGAAATGACAGAAAATGATCAGATTTCAGATGTTCTTTCCAGTGAGTATATCGGCAATATCCTTTCAGGTAACTATTCGGCGGAGTTGAAAAATCGTGTTGCCGAATGTATAGCCGCCTTCCGTTCCTTTGACAAAACAGGCCCTCCGGTTATTCCTTATATCTCGGCATGGCAGGAGAATGAAAAACAGATCTGGTATGAATATGTGGGGGGTAAGTTTTCTCTTTTGCTTGATTGCAGTGTTTCTGAAATCGCTCAAGTCTTCCGTGAAAGCGTTATCGACCGTCGTGTTTACAAATATCAGGATGTGGATGACAGGATAAAAGAGGTCGTTATACCACATAATGAATTGGGCGGACACAGGAAGGATTTGAGAGCCGAGGGGAAAAAAAGCGGCGCGGTTGATGCCGTTTATAAGCTTGCGGTTCCGTATGACAAGATTGTCTGGCTTAAAGATCAGGCAAATGTCGAGAAATTTGAGCAGGACAATATATGTATTTCACTAGGCTGTCTGACCGTTGTGACCATGGAGATGGAGCTGAAAAGCTTTCTTGAAAGGATCGGTTATCTTGATGAATTGACACAGCTTCCCAAGAGAAACGCTCTGCTTCGGCTTCTGGACATGAATATAGGCCAGATGCAAAGGAAACAGATCAACGATTTTGTCTTTTTGATGATTGATATTGATTATTTTAAATCTGTCAATGACACATACGGACATCAGGCAGGCGACCATGTTCTGCAGACACTTGCTGAAGTGATGATAGCAATGAAAAGAAAGGCGGATGAAATCGGCCGCTACGGTGGAGAGGAGTTCTGTGCACTGTCGGCCGGCAACATCAGGAGCGGCTTTGAATTTGCAGAGCGTCTGCGCCGTCGGATTGAGGGCGCCCTGATTGAATTCAACGACCATAAAATTTCGACAACAGTATCCGTAGGTGTAGCTTCCGCAAGTGAGCTTACGGAATTGACTGCCGACAAATTGATCGAAAGGGCTGACAAACGGTTGTACCTTGCCAAGCAGAGGGGAAGAAACCGCGTGGTCTGGAGTGACGGCCCGGATGAATAGTTACAGATCTTAAGGAGACATTGCCGCTTTTTTTTCATCCCTTTGGGCGAAGATTTTGGATTTTCATAAAGAATTCTTATAAAATTCAAACTTTTCCTTGATCATGCCCATTCTGTTTTCATATAATTATGCCAATCAGTCGTTTCGGTGGGGTTGTGTAGGACTGGTGAACTCTTACATTGACTTTTTACGGAATTATCTTTTTTACCAAATCATCTATAGGGAAAGGAGAGATCAAAATGAAGCTGGGTATTAACGGCCTCGGCCGCATTGGAAAACTGTCGATCTGGGATCACGTGGCAAGAAAGCATTTTTCAGCCATTGTCGCGAATATCGGTAGAGAAGTTGGAACCGGGCTCGAGGATCTTGCCGGCTCTTTGGAACGGGACAGCACTTATGGTTCGCTGGCGTATTATCTTCACGGTCATAAGGGCGGCAGGGTTATTGAGAATCTCAACGACGCCGACGGGACAATGACCATCAACGGCATGCCGGTGAAGATTCTCCGGGAAACACGAAACCCGAAGGAGATTAAGTGGAAGGAAAATGATATTCAGCTGGTTGTGGATACCACGGGAGTATTTACCGATCCGACTGCGGAGCCGGATGCGGGCAGGGGCGCGCTCAGGGGACATCTTTATGCCGGCGCTGTAAAGACTATCCTGACAGCTCCTTTTAAGATCAAGACGAAAGGAGCGTCCATGCCTGATGACGCAGTGACCATGGTCAAGGGTATCAACGACGATGATTATGATTCTTCCAGGCACTGTCTTATCTCTGCGGCATCCTGTACAACCACCTGCCTTTCTTATATGATAAAGCCCCTGATGAACCATTTCGGCGTAGAGAATTTCATGAGCGCTTCCATGATTACTGTTCATGCCGCCACCGGCAGTCAGCAGGTTCTTGACCGCCTACCGGCTACAAATGCCACCGACCTTCGGAAAAACAGGAGTATTTTAAATAATATTATTCTGACTACGACCGGAGCTGCCAAGGCTCTGGGACTGGTTATTCCGGAGATGAAGGATGTCGGGTTCATTACGGAATCGATTCGAGTACCGACCTCAACGGGTTCCCTTGTCATCCTGATACTGAACCTGCAGGACGATAAAGATAATCCGAGCGACCGGGACGTGATAAATTCTATTTACAAAAAGTTTGCTGAGAGCAAACCCTATCTCGTCTATTCTGAAAAACAGAATGTCTCAAGTGACATTATCGGATCACCTTTTGCGGCTACCGTTATTGAGTCAACGGAAACTCAGGTCCGGACATCTTCAGTCAACGGCACCGACACACCGGTTACACAGGCTGTGATATACGGCTGGTATGACAATGAGCTTGGAAGCTATACCAATATGCTGGGTGAGCGTATTATCTCGGTTGCTGAAAAGATGTAAGCGATCACAGGCGGCGCATCTGCACGTGTGCAGCGAAGTAAATGCACTTGGGGTGATCAGGGCAACCGGTATAGGTTGGGCTGTAATAACCTAACCGGGGGGGGCGCCCTGATCACGCATTTATGCCCTTCAGAGTACATCTGGGGCACTGGTGAACGGTTACCAGCACCATCACATCAATTTCAGGGAGATATTGTTTGAAGAACATCAGGGATCTTGATATTCGTAATAAGAAAATTCTTATGCGTGTGGATTTTAACGTGCCGTTTGACGAGCTGGGGAACATCACGGAGGATATTCGAATTCGAGGTGTGTTGCCGACCATCAACCATGCACTGGATGAGAACGCAAAAATTATAATCTGTTCGCATCTCGGCCGTCCGAACGGAGAATGGAAAGAAGAGTTCAGTCTTGCTCCGGTTGCCAAACGGTTGTCAAGGCTCATCTCAAAGGAAGTGCTGCTTGCGCCGGACTGCATTGGTGAAGATGTAAAAAAGTTTGTTGATGAGATGAGACCGGGCAGCGTCATTCTTCTGGAAAATCTACGCTATCATAAGGAGGAACAGCAGAATGACGAGGGATTTGCCCGTAAACTGGCTGAACTGGCTGATATTTATATAAATGATGCCTTTGCCGTTGCCCACAGGGCTCATGCATCCGTTGTCGGGGTGCCGAAATTCTGTGATCAGATCGGCGCGGGATTCCTGCTCCAGAAGGAAATGGATTATTTTTATCGGGCTATGGGTGACCCGTTGCGCCCCTTGCTGGCCATTGTGGGAGGGGCCAAGGTGTCTGGTAAGCTTAAGGCGCTCAATAATCTGCTTGACCGGGTCGACAAGATGGTCATCGGTGGTGCCATGGCTAATACTTTTCTTAAGGCCATGGGATATGATATGGGTCTTTCCAAGGTGGAAGACGACCTGCTTGATACGGCCCTGGAATTGATGAAAAAGGCCAGAAAGACGGGGGTAAAGCTTTATCTGCCCGTGGACTGCGTTGTGGCTGAGAAATATGATGCCAGGGCCGAATCAAAACGGACAACAGTTCAGGAAGTGCCGGCCAAATGGATGATAATGGATATCGGTCCTGCAACTACCCTTCTTTTTTCCGAGGCCCTTGAGAGTGCCCGAACCATCATCTGGAACGGTCCGATGGGGGTTTTTGAAATGGAAGCTTTTTCCAAGGGCACCATGGCCATGGTGCAGAATGTGGCCCGTTCGCACGCCCTTACAATTGTTGGCGGCGGGGATACGGATGTCGCGGTGCATAAGGCGGGAGAATCCAACAATTTTTCATACATATCCACGGGCGGCGGAGCATTTCTCATGCTCATGGAGGGCAAAGAATTGCCCGGTGTGGCGGCCCTTAGTTAGAGGTAAGTTGTCGGACTGAAGTCTGTAAAAATTTAAATAGTGTCTGTCCGGAAATGGCCCTTTTGGGTTTTAGGGATCAGGGGTCAGGGTAACGGATTAATTTTTTGTTGTTTTTGCTGATCCCTGACCCCTGATTCCTTTGTCCAGAAATGTAACATTTCTAGACAGACACTAAACAAAGACGATGGAGGTGAGCCGTGGGACGCAGACCTTTGGTTGCAGGAAACTGGAAGATGCACACCACAATCCAAGAGGCCCGAAAACTGGCAGAGGCTGTGGTAAAGGCAGGAGCGGATGTTATTGATCGGGACATTATGATAGCGCCTCCTTTTACGGCGCTTTCAGCCGTTTTCGAGATTGTGCGGGGTTCACCGTCGGTGCGGCTTGCGGCCCAGAATATCTGCTGGGCTGAAAAAGGCGCCTTTACCGGTGAGATATCCCCTGTTATGCTCAAAGATGCAGGCTGCAGCATGGCGATTATAGGTCATTCAGAGAGACGTCATGTGTTTGGTGAAGATGACGCAATGATCAACAAACGCGTACTTGGCGCGTTTGAGTTCGAGCTTGTTCCGGTTTTCTGTATTGGTGAGACTCTGGATGAAAGGGAGGCCGGCAAGACCATGGAAATTCTTGAGAATCAGATGCGGTCAGGGTTGGCCGGAGTGACGGCTGATCAGGCCCAAACCGTTGTTGTAGCTTATGAGCCGGTCTGGGCCATCGGCACGGGCAAAACGGCCACAGTGGAACAGGCTCAGGAGGTCCACGCATTTCTGCGTGGGCTTCTAGTTTCCATGTTTGAGAAAAATATTGCCACCCAAATAAGAATATTGTATGGTGGCTCGGTCAATCCTGAGAATGTCGATGCCTTGATGTCCCAGGAAGATGTGGACGGGGCTCTGGTCGGCGGGGCATCACTTAAAGCGGAATCTTTTGACCGCATTATCCATTTCCAGTAACACCGTAATTTGATGGAACTGGCTGATGACGTAGGAAGTGTATTCGAAAACTTACAAATGACAACAACTATACTTTTAATTATTCATATTGTTGTATGCTTTTTTATGGTCGGCATTGTCCTTTTGCAGCACGGCAAGGGCGCGGACATGGGAGCGACCTTTGGCGGTTCCGGCAATACCATGTTCGGGACCGAAGGGCCGCTGCCGCTATTAAACAAAATAACAACAGGGGCTGCGGTCATATTCATGGTGACCTCGGTTTCACTGGCATATTTTTCAGGGCATAAAGAGTCGGAATCCGTAATGAGTGACATCCAGGCGCCAACGCCGGTTCCAGTGGAACAACCCGCGGAACAACCGCCGCTTGTCATCCCGTTGCCTGATTCTGAAATAGAAAAGAATGCGGCGGTGCCAACACATGAGGTGACACCTTCGGAGTCATCCGATAAGCCGCCTGAGACGACCTCGAAGGTTAATCCTGTGCACGCTGAATAATTACGTTTTAATATGATAAATAAAAATTTTGCCGAAGTGGTGGAATTGGTAGACACGCTATCTTGAGGGGGTAGTGGGCAAACCCCGTGCCGGTTCGATTCCGGCCTTCGGCACCATTTTTTTAAAAGGATTGCAACCTGACAGGTTGCAATCCTTTTTTTTGTGCGGTAGGGGGGGAGGCTACTGATATTTCTCTAAAAAAGGACTTTTAAAGCAACAATTAATAGACTATTCTATTTATTAATACGTTTGTAAAAATTTGCGATTTAGCCAATCTCTGAATCAGAACTTGCGGTGCGATTTAGCCGAATATGATTTTGCGCCGACTTAAAATTTTCCCTGTCTCGCGGGGTTATACGAAATCCAAAAAATGGTTTGAAAATGAAAAAATATTTTGTAATAGACACAAATGTACTGCTTCACAACTCCGAATCGCTTACATCGTTTGCGGATAACATCGTTGTTTTGCCCATGACTGTTATTGAGGAACTTGACAAGTTCAAGTCTCGTAACGACGAATTGGGCAGGAACGCAAGAAGGGTGATTCGCAACCTGGACAGCCTCAGGAGACAGGGGAATTTGCGTGACGGCGTGGAAATGGAAAACGGAGGGCGTCTTAAGATAGTGATTGAGCGGGACATTGCGACTGATTCCGGTTTGGATATGAGCGTAGCTGATAACAGGATTTTGGCGGTTGCCGACGCTCTGTTCAAACAAGAGGAAAAGGTCGTTTTCGTATCAAAGGATATTAATGCAAGACTGAAGGCGGATGCGCTTGGGATTGGAGTTCAGGATTTTGAAAAACAAAAGATCAATTTTGATGAACTCTTCAGCGGCTACAGGGAGATAGAGGTCCCGGACTCAGTGGTGGAGGATTTTTATCAGAACAAGGAAATAACAATAGAGGAGGCTGCCGACACGGTCCCCAATGAATTTGTCCTTCTTGTGAGTGAAGAGAATAAAAAACATACCGCTCTTGCCAAGACAAACAAAGATGGTATCCTTGTTCCTTTAAACAAATATTATGAAAGTGCGTGGCATATCCGTTCAAAAAGCAAGGAACAACGCATGGCGCTTGAACTGCTTCTGGACCCGGAGGTTCAGGTGGTTACCCTTATCGGACAGGCCGGTACCGGAAAGACTCTGCTTGCGTTGGCCGCCGGTCTGGAACAGGTCATCGGCGGAAACAGATATGACAAACTTCTGGTTTCGCGTCCCATTATCCCGCTTGGAAAGGACCTAGGTTACATGCCTGGAGATAAGGATCAGAAACTCGCACACTGGATGCAGCCGATTTTTGACAACCTTACATTTCTGATGGGAGGAGGCCGGAACGATAAGGCGGACGAGGAGTCGATCCGTCAGAAGGTCGAAAAGCTGCTGAATAACAATATTGTGGAGATGGAGGCATTGACCTATATTCGCGGCAGGTCCATTCCGGGCCAATACGTGATTGTCGACGAAGCGCAGAATCTGACCCCGCATGAGGTAAAGACCATTATCAGCCGTGCAGGAGATGGGACCAAGATGATCCTGACCGGGGACCCCTGTCAGATTGACAATCCGTACCTCGATTCTTCAAGTAACGGCCTTACATACACTGTGGAAAGGCTGAAGGAACTGCCGATCCATGGTCACATAACGTTGAGAAAGAGCGAACGCAGCATTCTGGCCGCGGCAGCGGCTGATTATCTGTAAGCAGAGAGATTGTTGCAGGTTGCGAGTAAGCGATCACAGGCACCGCATCTGCACGTGATCAGGGCAACCGGCATAGTTAGGCTATAGCCGGTCACCCTGATCACGCACAGCTGCAGCACCTGTGAACGCTTACCGGTGTAGGGGGGGATAGCCGTTGTTTATCTATCTTGCCTCTGTGATCAGTTATGGTTGCGTACTCTTAGACCATTTGACAAGTTAGTGTTCATCCAGAAATCTTTTATTTCTGGATGGGCATGAGATCAAGATATATTGGAGGTTTTTAGTGAAATTTGAGCCTAAATGGATTGCCTGGGAAATCACCAGGCGGTGTAATTTGAAATGTGTTCACTGTCGTTCCTCCTCAGAGCTGGAAGCCAAGGATCATCCTGATTTTTCGCATGAGGAAGGGCTTAGGATAATTGATGACATCTCTTCTTACGCATCCCCTGTTGTTGTATTGTCAGGCGGCGAACCCCTGCTACGTGAAGATGTTTTTGAACTTGCAAGGTACGGTACCGACAAGGGACTCCGTATGTGTCTGGCTACAAACGGCACTCTGGTGACCGAAGAGACATGCCTTTCGATCAAGGATTCCGGGATCATGATGGTGTCCCTGAGTCTTGACGGGGCCTCGGCACCAGTGCATGATGATTTCAGAAATCAGCCGGGCGCATTTGACGGGACAATTAATGCGGCTTCATTATTTAAAAAACACGGTATCTCTTTTCTGATAAACTCCTCTTTTACAAAGCGGAATGAGACGGAGATTCCCCAAATATACAAACTGGCAAAAGAGATTGGGGCAACCGCCTGGTACCTGTTCATGATCGTGCCCACAGGGCGTGGTGAGGATATCATGGACGAACTGATTTCCAAGGAGGACTATGAGGATATCCTTAACTGGCATTACGAGATGGAAAAGGAGGAGGATGATATGCTGGTCAGACCGACGTGCGCACCTCAGTATTACCGGATCGTACTTCAGAAGGCAAAAGAGACAGGAGAAAAATTCAAGCGGAGAAGTTTGAAATTTTCAACCGGCGGTTCCAAGGGGTGTCTGGCCGGCCAGTTGATTTCTCTGATAAATGTGGACGGGGATGTCTTACCCTGCAGCTATTTCCCGAAGTCTGCCGGGAACATCAGGGAGAAATCCTATAAAGACATCTGGGAGAACTCGACCCTTTTTAAAGAACTGCGAGATTTCAAGCTGTACAAAGGGCGTTGCGGCGTCTGCGAATATGTAAATGTCTGCGGTGGCTGCCGGGCAAGGGCCTATGCAATTACAGGCGATTACCTGGCGGAAGAACCATTTTGTGCTTATATTCCGGCAAGATACAAGCCGGAATAGTGTAAGCGGTCACAGGGTGGCCCAGCTGCACACGTGCAGCGAAGTAAATGCCCTTGGGGTGCTTGCGTCCCGCAATATACAGGGAGTATAATCGCGGAGCACGATCACGCGCATCTGAATCGCCCTGAGACCGCTTACAGTCGAGGGTTTGCGAACCTTTCCTGTTTCCCGTGATTGGTTACGGAATAGTTGATGTGTTGCAAGGATTAATGAATAATTTTTCATAAAGGGCGGATATGAATACAACATTTCTCAAGGCCTGCAGGGGGGAAAAGGTCTCTTATACGCCGGTATGGATTATGAGACAGGCGGGCAGATACCTGCCGGATTACCATAAGGTGCGTGATAAGGTCTCTTTTCTTACATTGTGCAAAAGTCCCGACCTTGCTGCCGAGGTGACTCTTCAGCCGGTTGACATCATAGGTGTTGACGCGGCAATCCTGTTTTCCGACATTCTCATTCCACTTGAGGCCATGGGACTTGAGTTGGAGTTCAGGGAGAAACAGGGACCGGTTTTTCCCTCTCCGGTCCGCGACAAGGATGCTGTTGACCGCCTTGTGGTGCCGGATCCGGAAGAGAAGCTGGGTTTTGTTATGGAGACGATCCGTGTTCTGCGAAGGGAATTGGAAAATAAGGTTCCGTTGATAGGTTTTTCCGGGGCTCCGTTCACACTTGCCACTTACGTTATTGAGGGAGGTTCTTCCAAGAATTTTTTCCTGACAAAGAAGATGATGTTTTCCGCGCCTGATCTCTACGCGGATTTGTTGAATAAGATCACGGATTGTACTATCAGTTATCTGAAGGCCCAGGCGGCGGCCGGGGCTCAGGCGCTCCAGATTTTCGATTCCTGGGCCGGTGCGCTTGCGCCGTGTGATTTTGAATCATTTGCCCTGCCGTATGTGCAGCGGATCATCAGGGAGATCAAGGAGACCGGTGTTCCGATAATTTATTTTGCCAACAACGGGTCTACCCTGCTCGATCTTGCAAAGACAAGCGGCGCCGACGTGCTTGGTCTGGACTGGCGCATCAATCTTGATGATGCCGTAAAGCGTCTTGGTCCTGATATATCAGTGCAGGGCAATCTTGATCCATGCGCACTCCTTCTGCCGCCCGATAAGCTTGAGAAGAGAGTGTCCAGGATTCTTGAACAGGCAAAGGGCGCGCGCGGTCATATCTTCAATCTGGGGCACGGAATTCTTCCCGAAACTCCGCCTGAGAATGCCAGATATATGGTGGAAACCGTTCAAAGGTTGAGTCGTGTAGGGTAAAGATTCGGGTACATGCGAAAAATTTTAAAAAACCATGGAATGTAAATGTTTGGCAGTGCTTCAGGTGCACGTGAGCAGGCTGGAGAACTATAGTTGGCTATGTGAACCAGCTTGATCGCGTGCAGATGGAGTGCTGCCGAATATTTACAGTGTAGGTGGGTGATGATACCTTCTGTAGAAGAGTGTTTCCGGATTATGGACCAATACCGGATGCTGGAAAACATCAGGGCCCACACCATTGTTGTTGCCGGAATCGCTGAATTGATCGGCAGACGGCTCCGGGATGCGGGCATGAATATATCCATTGAGGTTGTGGTTGCCGGGGCCATGATGCATGACATCGGCAAAACACCCTGTCTCAACACCAGAGAGCGTCACGATCTGAAGGGAAAGGAGATCTGTTTAAAGCACGGTTTTCATGAAATTGCAGCAATAGTGGGAGAGCACGTTATACTGAAGAACGGCGGGCCTTTTACAGATCTTACTGAAAAGGAGCTGGTCTTTTATGCGGACAAGAGGGTGAATCACGACAAGATTGTCTCGCTTGAGGAACGTATGGCATATGTGCTTGAACGGTATGGTCGGAATGATGATTATTTCCTTCACCTTATTCGGAAAAATTTTGAGGTTTGTCAGGTTATCGAGAATCGGGTGTTTGAACATCTGGATCAGACGCCCAATGATCTCGCTGAGATGGTTGCACAATTCCCTTCATTGACTTTTTCGTAAGCGTTCCCCAGCACCCCATCTGCGCGTGATCAGGGCAAGCGATATAGGGCGGCTATGATCACTCGCCCTGATCACGCGCACCTGGGGCACTGGTAAACGCTTACATGCCGGGGGGTCCCGTAAGTTCGTACCCCTGGTGAATGGTTATACTTTTTCAACATTGTGACAGATGACTATTCCTATGCAAGACCATGAAACAGACAATCCTCCGGACTCGCGGACCATCGGCGTGGTTCTTCTGAACCTTGGAGGTCCGGAACGGCTGGAGGATGTTGAGCCGTTTCTGTACAACCTCTTTTCCGACAGGCAGATAATCCGCCTGGGTCCCGGCTTTCTCCAGAAACCTATTGCGCGATGGATTGCAAGACGGCGCGCTCCGAAGAGCAGTCAAGCGTATCGGCTTATCGGCGGCGGTTCACCGCTGGGACGAATTACGACAGAGCAGGGCAGGGCGCTTGAGAAAGCTCTTGCCGTGGCCGGATCGTTTCAGGTCTTCATGGCCATGCGGTATTGGCATCCCTTTGCCATGGAAACGCTTAAAAAACTGCACAGCCGGGGGATCAGGCGTGTTGTGGCGCTTTCCCTCTACCCCCATTATTCCATAGCAACCTCAGGGTCATCAATATGTGATCTGAAAAAGGGAGCATCTTTTTTTCCTGATATTGAAATTATTGAAATTCCTTCCTGGCCCGACCAGCCTAGTTACGTGGAGTGTCTGGCTGAAAATATCCTTTCCGGAATTGATGAGTTTAATGGAGAGGATGTTCAAGTCGTGTACAGTGCTCACAGCCTTCCAGTCAAGTTTATCGAGAATGGGGACCCTTACCTGAAGCATTTGGACAAGACCATCATGGCGGTTGAAGAAAAAACGGATAAAAAAGGCAAACTCTGTTTTCAGAGCCGCAGTGGGCCTGTTAAGTGGCTGTCGCCGTCAACACCCGAGATGTTGGAGGAACTGGCCGGGGCAGGATGCCGGCAGGTCCTGATGGTGCCGATCAGTTTTGTTTCAGACCATGTGGAGACCCTCTACGATATCGATATGCAGTACAGGGAATTGGCGGAAAGTCTGGGCATGGAACTGAAACGGACCCGTTCTTTAAACGTGCAACCCGCCTTTATACGATGCTTAAAGGAACTTGTGTTGGATGCATGTTGTCAAAAGGGTTATAGCTAGTACTTTTTGACATTTGATTTTTAGGGTACCTTGAATAATTGCTATTTTGCCTGATTACTGCGTCACGGCGAAAAGAAAAATGCTCACATATCACTAATATGCGGAGTTTATACCCGAATGGGTGCTTTTTATTTTCACCGTTCCTTGTCCTCGAACAAAATATCTAATTATTCAAGATACCCTTTATCAATGTCATAGGTTCCGGGTTCAAGGTTCAAAAGTTCAAGGTTTATTTGATCGGAATTCTTCCCTGTTCAACCCCGATTTCTGACCCCTGACCCCCGAGCCCTGATCCCGAACCCTGAACCCTGAACTCCGAACCCTGAATCGTGAAACATCTTCCCTCCATATGCCGACTGACCATCGGATTTCTCATACTTTTTACAGGCCTTGCTTTGCTGTCTGACGGTATGGTCTTCGCCGGAACCAAAAAATCGATATCCAATCTTATCAATCGTGCTGAGGAAGGCTCGGTCGATGCCCAGATTCAACTCGGCATTGCCTATAGAAACGGCAAGGATATTCGCAGAAATCCGAAGCGGGCTCTTTTCTGGTTCAGAAAGGCGGCTAAGCAGAAGAGCTCTGAGGGATTTCGGCTTCTGGGAGAGATGTATGAAAATGGAGACGGCGTGAAACGGAATTTCAGGAAAGCCGCCCGCTGGTATCGGAAGGCGGCCGACTCCGGCGATCTTGAGGCTGTGGTCAAAGTTGGAATCTTGTATGAAACCGGACAGGGAGTGGACAAGGATTTCAAAAAGGCTGTCAGGCTTTACCAGAAGGCTGTGGATCAGGGGTATGATGAGGGACGGGTCTATCTCTGGAAGATGTTTGAAAGAGGTTTGGGGTTTGGCAGGGATGCCCAGATGACGCCGGATTTGTCTGAAAGGATACTGGAACAGGTGCATACCAGGGGACAGACCTTTCTCGGCCCTATGTACGAAAGAGGGCTTTCCGGTGCGGCGCGTGACATGGAAGGTGTTGAGCAATGGGACAAGCACAATCTTGTTTCAGAGCGTGAACGAGGCAAAATGATCGCCGAACTGGCTTGGAAAGTGAGTGAATCCCCCGAAAAGGCGATTGATGTGCTGCGGTTACGGAAAGGTTGGTCAAAAGAGATACTTGAATTGTATGAAAAAGCGGCTCGCGAAGGAAATATTAACGCTCAGGACACGCTTGCGACTATTTATGAGGCAGGCAAGGGCGTTGAAAAGGATGACGAGAAGGCATTTTACTGGTTCAAAAAGGCGGCGGAACAGGGATATGTTCACTCTCAGGCAAAGCTTGCGGAAAAATATTATCTGGGCGCGGGTGTAACAAGAGACAGGAAAAAGGCCTTCTATTGGTCCCAAAAGGCTGCGGAACAGGGATATGCTACCGCACAGTACAGTCTGGCCCTGAAATTTTATCAAGGAGATGGTGTGGAACAAGATGTCAGGGCCGCGTTTGATTGGTTCAAAAAGGCTGCGGAACAGGGAGTCAGCGGCGCACAGGCAAAATTGGGGGGGATATATTATACAGGTGAGGGCGCCCTGGAAATTGAACCGGACTTCTGTTTTGTCAAGCCGGCAGGTGAGTTTTTTGATGTAACAGCCGACATGGCAGAGATTGATGAAGCGGATGATGATGAATATTTACTCCATGCGGCTTTAACTATTGATAACGCGCTTGTGGCCACGAAACCGGATTTGTCGGACGGCCCCGGAAAGGATCTGGAATTGGCCTTCTATTGGTTTTTAAAGGCTGCTGAACAGGGCGATGTGGTTGCGCAGGAAAAACTCGGCAGGATGCTTTCCTTGGGGCAGGGTGTGGAAAAGGATCTTGAGAAGGCTGCTTATTGGGTTCAAAAGGCTGCGGGCCAAGGGTATCATAGGGCCAGGAATATCCTGGATATTGTGAACAAGCAGATCGGCAGGAAGAGAGATGAGAGCAGGATGGCCGAAGACGCTGCAACGGGCAGAGATCTCAAACAGGAGGTCGAATGGTATGAAAAAGAGGCGGAATATGGAAATATTGATGCCCAGTTTTTTTTAGGCCAGAAATATTCCGTGGCTGTTGAGGTTGAACGGGATCTGGAATTGGCCTTTTACTGGTTTTTAAAGGCTGCCGAGCAGGGCAATGGCAAGGCCCAGCAGATTGTGGCGCAGATGTATGTTAAGGGAGAAGGCGTTGCAAGTGATCCTGAAGAGGCGGCGTACTGGTTTGAAAAGGTTGCAAAAAGGGGTGATATAGATGCCCGAATTATCCTGGCAATGATGTATGCTGAAGGAGAAGGCGTTGAAAGGGATCTTGAAGAGAGCGCCTACTGGTATAGAAAGGCGGCTGAACAGGGTAGCAGTGTTGCTCAGTATTCTCTCGGATTTATGTATTTAGAGGGCCAGGGCGGTGAGCAGGATTTAGTGGAGGCTGTCTACTGGCTTGAAATGGCGGGAGAGCAGGGGAGTGTGGATGCCCAGAATCTGCTGGGTCTTATGTATACGGATGGCCGTGGCGTTGAAAAGGACTTTGATATGGCTCTTTTCTGGTTTCAGAAGGCGGCAAGGCAGGGTGTGAGTGATCCGGAAAGATACGTGGCCCTGCTGAAAAAAGAGTTTCCCGATGTTGCCGGTGATCTGATATTTGAGATTGATCTGGACGATGAAAAAGAGGATGCGGACAAAAAAACGTACCAGGCCTCGGATTATTTTAAGTCGGGCGAGGATTATGCAAAAGTCGGATCATATGACCAGGCCATTGAACAGTATATCAAGGCAATTGAACTTGATCCGACAGACCCGGCGTTTTATCAGAGGCTGTCGTTCGCATACGTGCGGAACGGCAATGCCGCCATGGCGGAAGAAACTATTGAAAGCGCACTCAAATTGAGACCTGAAGATGCATCCCTGCATGGGAGCCTGGCTCTTATCCGTCAAGCCGGCGGCAAGTTTGACGAGGCCGTACTACAATACAGGGAG
Organism: Pseudomonadota bacterium; assembly: GCA_030635485.1. Lineage (GTDB taxonomy): Bacteria > Desulfobacterota > Desulfobulbia > Desulfobulbales > DAOVYS01 > DAOVYS01. The sequence continues at coordinate 18,237 of DAOVYS010000018.1, forward strand.
GCGTTGAAACGCAATCCCGGTTACAGCGGCGTCTATTACAATATGGCGGCAATTCTGATTGATCAGGGAGATTATGAACAGGCCTGGATGTGCGCAATGGTTGCCCAGGCCCTGGGGCATCCGGGTACGGAACTTTTAGAGCACCTGGAAAGTATTTTAGACCCAGAAGAACGGTCTCTTGCCATGGATTGGAAGGAGAAATGGACAGGCCCGTTTCATGTCCGCGATATCGTTGCGCCGTCGTCAGGCAAGGCGGACAAGTTACTCAGCCGTTTGAGGGATGGAGAAGAATTTAATTCCCTTGCCGCGGAATTTGCACACAACCGATATGACGGCAATGGCGGTTACCTGGGACTTCTGACAGAGGAAAAATTTGCCCCGAAAATTTACCGGACACTGAAAAATCTGCGCCCATTTAACTTCAGCCCGGTGGTTGAGGATGAAAAGGGGTTTCACGTTTTTCAAAAGATCATCGTGTTTGACGAACTGTTGAATCCGGAGCAGAGCACGGCTGAGTAAGGTTTTTTGCAAGTCCATTTACTTCGCTGCACGCGTGCAGATGGGGTGCTGGTGAATCTTGCCATTAAGTACTATCCTCTTGACGTACAGGGCAACATATGATAATTTGCTGCCTTCCTGCAAACAGCAGGTCCGGGCCATTAGCTCAATTGGTAGAGCATCTGACTCTTAATCAGCAGGTTCGCGGTTCGAGTCCGCGATGGCCCACCAGTAATATTAAGCACTTAGCTCATTTTTGGGTTAAGTGCTTTTTTATTTTTTGGGCTTGGGCTAGCATCTGGGCTAGCAAAAAAAGGTTTATTGTAGTTATCTTAACCTGACAGCTATACCCCCTCCTTATCATGTCTCCAGACCCCTTACTCTGTAATGTTTTAATATGTTTTATAATGTTTCACGATGAAACATTATTTTTTTGTCTCGTGCACAATTTATTATTTTGGTATAACTGGTCGATATTAAATATCTTTTTTTTGACGATCTGAGTCGACAGACTGCTATTGTTTCTTTTTGTTTCATTTTGGTATGCGTTTAAAACGCCTCTTTGAGGCGCATGAAACGATAACTATTTAATTTTATTAATAATATAAAAAATGGCACAAGCCTTGCATATAGACGTAGACGATACACATTAAGTTAAGGTAAATCCTGAAAGCATTGTGTCCGATGCTAAAACAAGAAGGCCTGTTATGAAAAAGATCTTAAAAAAATTCCAGGATTTTATGGTGGCAGCGACTTTTGTTGAGGCCGGCGAGTGGGACACTGGCGGAGAAATAGTTCCTGACATAGAACTATCACGGGAACTCACCTGGGCGGATAAAATTTTCATGGCATCCCATGACTTTTTGCGAGCGCATCAATGCTGACATTAGTGATTTTAATTCCGCAATTAGTGAAGATTTGGGACTGAAAGAGGGGCAACTGGTGTATGACACCGTTTCCGTACAACCAACTGCTATACCTTTTGAAGAAATTCAATAGTGCTGTAACCGGAACAGATTTAAATAGTAAAGGGAGGCGCGATGGGGCCGACAGTCCTTCTTGTTGTGCAGGATGCTTTTTTCTTGCATAACTTGTCCGGAAACCTAAGCCTTCTTAAGGCTTCAGTTGTAACGGCGGGCAGCAAACATGAGGCGTTGGAGATTTGTTCAAACCATGAAATTGACTTGGCTCTTTTGGATATAAGGCAACAAGGCAACGATGCGATGCAGGTTCTTGCCAACCTGAAAAAAAAACCAGCGTGAAACCGAGGTTATTCTGTTAAGCTACCCTGAAAACATCGCCCTTGCCATGGAGGGTATGCGACAAGGAGCCTCTGATGATATTACGGTTCCTTTTGATATTGATTCGCTTAGAAAAAAAATAAAGAGTGCTTTAAAGCGGAGAAAAGTCCGTCTAAAAGCTAGTAGGAACAGGCACAAAGAAAGAGAAAAGTAGGACTTCAAAACAACAGGAGCGTGAAATGACGGAAAAAATCGAGGCCAATGTATTGCTGGTTGATGACGAGGAACAGTTTTTAGACGTACTCTCAGAGCGTCTTGAGAGCCGGGGGATTAAAGTCAATGCCGTGA
>DAOVYS010000242.1 GCA_030635485.1 Pseudomonadota bacterium
ATTTTCGTTCAAGATCAAGGCGTGCCCAAAATTTTACCGGAGGCATATAGTTGATATTCCGAGGATAAAATTTTGGGCACAACGCAGAGATTGGGCGAAAAGACAATTTTTCAAGGTACCCTAAAGGCTGGCTCTAATCAGCCGTGCTCCAAAAAATCCGTCCAGCCCATGTTCGCCGGAAATAGTTCGAAAAAAACCGTTCTTATCTACAAACCGGCGGCAGGATAACGGCAGAAATTCATTGCAATCCGACAATGAAAAATCGGAATGGTCGGCAAGAAAATCCCTGACAACCTCCTCGTTTTCCTCAGGCTCCATGCTGCAGGTGGTAAAGACCAGGCAGCCGCCGGGGGAAAGCATGTCCGCTGCTGTATCTACCAGAGAAATCTGTATGTCATGAAAGCGGCTCAGATCAAAAAGGCTCCGGTTCCAGCGAATGTCCGGATGACGTCTTATGACTCCCAGTCCGGAACAGGGGGCGTCAATCAGTATCCCGTCATAAGGCCCCCTCTCCTCACGGTTTAAGTCCTCAAGTCGTGAATTATAAATAGTAACATATTTGGAAAACCCGAGCCGCCCCAGATTCTCTTTAAGCAGCCTTATTCTCTGATTGCCGGGTTCAACCGCCGCTACAGAACTTTTCTCCGGAAGCATCCCTGCCAGCTGACAGGTCTTCCCACCAAGGCCGGCACACCCATCAAGATACCTCTTTCCTCGCTGCAAAGGACCCATTAGAAACACTGCAAGCTGGGCTGCCTCATCCTGAACAGCAAAAAACCCTTCTTCATAACCAGGGATCTCCGAGACCGGTCCCTTGACATCTTCAATGCGCACGGATTCAGGGGCAAACTCACCCGGTCGGGCGCTGATTCCCGCCTGGCTGAATTTTTCAATCAGTTGATTCCTGGTAATCGCTTTTGTATTGACCCGAAGGCTTAAAGGGGGCTGGGCGTTGTTTCGGCAACAGATCTCAACGGCTTTTTCACGACCGAACCGTTTGCTCCAGCGCTCAAAAATCCATTCCGGATGGTTCAGTCTGTCATGGATCGGCACGGACGAATCGCTTACATCCCACGGATCAGGCAAATTTTCACGGTTACGGTCAATACTCCGAAGCAGGCCGTTTACAAAATTGGCCAGCCATTTGGGCTGACGGGCCGCTTTCATGGCCTTGACGCTCTCGTTGATCGCCGCGGAAGCAGGAATTCTATCCATGAAAACAAGCTGGAACAGACCGACACGCAATGCCTGCAGGGTCCTTATCTTCATCTTGCGAAGCGGGTGGGTTGAATAACCGGCCACAATCCGGTCCAAAAAAGTGCGCCACCGAATGACTCCGTAAACCAGGGCCAAGGTCAGATGGCTGTCGCGGGGGTCGGCCGCTGGAAACCGCTTGAGACATTGTTCCATGACAAGATCCGCCGTCTGTCCGGATTCCTCCCACTTATACAGAACCTCAATGGCTATAAATCTGGCGCCATGTTTCATTCCATCAATCCAATCACAGAAGCAAACCTGCCGGTTGATTTATCCCGCCGGTATGAAAAATAATCATCATTGCAAGCAGTACAGAGCCCGGAAACGAAAATTCTCTCCTTCCCGACCCCTGCATCGCACAGCTGATGAAAACTAATCTCCCAAAAATCAAAATAATCGGGCCTTACCTGATATGAGTGCATGCGAGAAGGCAATTCGTCGCGAAATCCGACAAATTCAGCGCAACAGGGGCCGAGCGACGGACTGATTGCTGCCTTTAAATCCGCGGGATCCGTGCCGTACACATCAGCCATTGCTTCAATGGCAGCCCTGATCACGTTAGATACACTGCCCCGCCACCCGCAATGAACGATCCCGACCGCAGGACGTGCAGGGTCGAATAACAGAACCGCCTGGCAATCCGCCTGCTTAACCATAAGACCCACCCCTCGGGCATCAGTCACCAGGGCATCATATCCATCAACCTCAAGGTCTAAAGATGGTTGTTTTTCAAGGACAAACACTCGATTCCCGTGTACCTGCCGAGCAGACACGATGATCCTGACACCAAAAATCTCCTTGATCCTCGCCTGGTTCTCCCTGACGTTCTCTTCAGCATCACCCACACCAAGTCCCAGATTCAACGAATCAAAGGGCTCGGGGCTGACCCCGCCCCTCCGGCTAAAGACCCCATGAAATACGTCCGATACGGACAGGGACTTAAAAACCAGATAATTAATGCCCCCAAATTGGCTGGAATAATAGTGCATAGGATAAAAAAAATCTTGTCAAGCTTGGATGTTATGGTAATTATGTCGAAACATTTGATATTAATGATTCGTCAACGTTTACAATAATTCTAAAGGAACACTTCTTAATGTATTTTCAGGATATTATTCGCGAGTTAAACAATTTCTGGGCGGAAAGAGGATGCGTGATCCAGCAGCCCTATGACATGGAAGTAGGCGCCGGCACCTTCCATCCCGCCACCCTGCTGCGCGCCTTGGGACCAGAACCGTGGAAGGCGGCCTATGTCCAACCGTCCAGACGTCCCACGGACGGAAGATATGGTGAAAATCCAAACCGCCTTCAACACTATTACCAATATCAGGTGGTAATTAAACCTTCTCTGCATGACATTCAAGAGGTTTATCTTGAGAGCCTGACAAAATTCAACCTTGACCCTCTGGAACACGACATCAGATTTGTCGAGGATGACTGGGAATCCCCGACTCTCGGCGCATGGGGACTTGGCTGGGAAGTATGGCTAGACGGCATGGAGATAACCCAGTTCACATATTTCCAACAGGCCGGAGGAATTGATCTTCATCCTGTAACCGTTGAAATCACATACGGCCTGGAACGGATTGCCATGTACCTCCAGGAAGTCGACAGCGTATACAATATCGCCTGGAACAACGAAGTCAAATACGGGCAGATCTTCCAGCAGGCTGAAAGAGAATTCTCCAAATTCAATTTTGAATTCGCAAACGTCGAGGCCCTCATCTCATTCTTTGACACGTACGAAACAGAGGCTTTGAAACTGATTGAAAACAACCTCATCCTGCCCGCATATGACTACTGTCTGAAATGCTCCCACACCTTTAACCTGCTGGATGCCAGAAAGGCAATCAGTGTCGCGGAACGGACTCGCTATATCGGCAGGATCAGAAACATCACAAGAAAAGTGGCAGAACGCTACACTGTTCAACGAGAAGAAATGGGATACCCCTTAATGGCCGGCGTAAATTCAATAAAAAAACAAGCACCATCCATTCAGGATTCAGCTTAATTCCACAATGAGGAAAGGATTTTTAAAATTCCAGGATTGGCGGAAGTGCATGGGAATCGAACCCACCCACCAAGCTGTTAACCCGGTGCACCGGATTTGAAGTCCGGGAGGGCCACCAGTGCCCTTTCCACTTCCGTGGGAGGGTAACTATTTAGCAGCTCCTTGGTTATAGCTATATTTCGGCATCACGCTGAATAGTTACGTGGGAGGTATAATAGTTTTTCCGTTGCGGTATGACAACTTTTTTTTGTCCAAAAAACATTTATATTGTATCATGTGAAAAATTTCAATTTGGGAGGATAACTCGATAGTATGGAGTGTAAACGGTTAATAAAGCTCATTAAATCCTGGTATCTTGCGGTTCAAGATGAGTCTTTGGCGCCTGCCAGAATGGTGTCATTCATGCAGAGTCACATAACCAACTGCGATGTCTGCCTGACCGACCTGGAAGTACAGCATGAAGTGGACAAAATCACCGAGATCATCCTGCCTCCGGCTAAAAAAACCGCCTCAAAGCCAAACCCAAAAGAAGAGACAGATCCCGGGGACCGGTCCGACCATGAAACCAACGAGGACCAGTCCGACCATGAAACCAACGAGGACCAGTCCGACCATGAAACCAACGAGGACCAGTCCGACCATGAAACCAACGGGGACCAGTCCGACCATGAAACCAACGGGGACCAG
>DAOVYS010000123.1 GCA_030635485.1 Pseudomonadota bacterium
AATGCTGGGTCTGTAATCCACAAGCTCTTCAGGTGAATACATTGCATAACTGACGATGATGATGAGGTCTCCTACAAGACCTTTTCGGGCGGCGGCGCCGTTCAGGAGCTATGACGCCCGAACCGGCCTCCCCCTCGATAACGTAGGTCTCAAATCGTTCACCGTTATTGATATTATAGACAGATATACGTTCAAACGGGCTCAAATCAACCTCTTTCATCAGAAGACCGTCCACGGTGAGACTGCCCTCGTAATTAAGGTTGGAATCGGTAACAGTGGCCCGATGAATCTTTGATTTCAACATGCTGCGTAACATTTTGTTAATCACCCGCCTTTAATCCGGCCAGCCGGTCCTCTACCCAGGCTGTGTCGGAAAGGGCAAGAGTATCCTTTAAGGCCAGATATTTTTCATAAATCTCCCTTGCCTTGTCAAAAGCGCCCTGGTTTTCATATATTCTTCCCATGGCAAGGAGTCCTTCACTTTTAAAACCGGCCATCTCACTTAACTTTGTAAAATTGGTCAGGGCTTTGTCCGGTTCATTATTACTTTCATACGCATAGGCCAGCCCGTAGTAAAGCAGGGGGATAAGAGGACTGCTTGCAGTGACGTCCTTTAAGGCCTCCTGATAACCCTTGATCGCGTCCTGAAATCTCTTCTCATCAAAGGCCATGTTAGCCATTTCCAACCGGCCCAGCAGGGCAGCGTCGGCACTCCCGTAATTGGACAAAAGATCCGCCATCAGCAGATCCTTATCAGGACCGGGTTTCTCCTGGAGGACCTTGGCAAGCAGCGCCACGGACTCATCTCCTCTGGTCTCCGCATAGTGATCAAGAAAGACCCATCCAAAGACCATCACCGTAATCACGACCGCGGCGATCTGGACATTTCTCTTGTTTTCCCTTAAAAAGGAAACCAGTCCGGGAGGCAGATTCAGTTCATCTAGGATATCACGCTTCCTTTCGACATCTATGGTTTCAAGATTCTTAGTGTTGAATGCGCTTGGTTTGTTCATGTAACACACCTGTAAATGGTAAAACGTCAGGGGTCAGGGGTCAGGGGTCAGGGGTCAGGGTTCTGGGGTTAGGGCTGCCCGTTACCCATAAAATACTGTACTGGTAAAACCCCGAAGGGGGAAAAATTATCCATGCACTGATTTATGGGTAAAGGGCAGGGTTAGGGGTTAAAGATGATTGCGAAGACATCAACCTCTGAACCTTTAACCTTTAACCTTTTCCGGCAAAGCCGGATTAGTTTCAACTTTCAGACAAACAAGAATGTAATATAACTGCAACACAAAAAAAATGCATCTCTGATTTCATTGCTCAGGTAAAAACCCCTCGACGAACAGGGTTTGAACATTTACCATGTAGGTAAAGAGGGTTGCGGAAAAAGTGTATTCGAGGGTAACAAATGACAAATTCAGACAGAATTCAGTCTGTGACTGAAATCACAAGGTCCATCAAAGGGCTCCTGGAATCGGGGTTCAATTTTGTCACGGTTGTCGGCGAAATTTCCAATCTGCGACGTCCCTATTCAGGCCATCTTTACTTTACGCTCAAAGACCGTGAATCGCAGCTCAAGGCTGTGATGTTCAGATCTCAGCAGCGATATCTGAGAACTAATCCAGGCGAAGGCACTGAAGTAATCTGTGCCGGCCGGATCTCGGTCTATGAACCCCGCGGCGAGTATCAGCTCATCGTAGACGTCATGGATCTTAAAGGGGAGGGCGAACTCAGGATCGCTTTTGACAGACTCAAAAAGAGACTCGCCGAGGAAGGGCTGTTTGACGAATCCCGCAAACAGAGACTTCCCCTGCTCCCGGAATCCGTAGCACTTGTCACATCTCCAAGCGGAGCCGCCCTTTTTGACTTTCTAAAGATTGCCGGATCAAGGCTGCACTCTGTTCCCATAGAGATCTTCCCTGTCCGGGTTCAGGGTCAAGGCGCGGCTGATGAAATAGTTAAAGCGCTTACCCTTTTGAACAAAAGGAAAAAGGCGAGTGTTATCGTCCTCTGCCGCGGCGGCGGATCTATCGAGGATCTGTGGCCGTTTAATGAAGAAAAGGTGGCAAGGGCTGTCCATGCATCCAAGATACCCGTGGTCTCCGCAATAGGGCATGAAATTGATTTCACAATTTCCGATTTTGTGGCGGATTACCGGGCGCCGACACCCTCGGCCGCGGCAGAGGCAGTGATTCCCGACGGTGCGGCAATGCGGGAGAGGATCTCATTTTTTAAGCAACAATTGACCCGGACCGTCACAAAAAACATTGATGATCATCGCGCAAATCTGGAAATTTTCGGAAAGATGCTGAGAGACCCCACTTCCATGCTGTCTCACTTCATGCTGCTCCTGGACCAGTCGCAGACCACCCTGTTTCATGCATTTTCAAATCTCCTGACAAAACTAAAAACAAGAACCGACAAGGCATCCGCTACGGTGCTTAATCAAAATCCCGGGCAGCGGCTGTTACATCAGCGCCAATGGACCATGGAACTGATCAGGCAGTTAAACCTTTTCATGAAAATGCAGCTTGAACGGAAAAGAAAAGAACTTAAAGCCGCATCCGCACTGCTCGATGCGGTCAGTCCGCTTGCAATTTTAGGAAGGGGGTATTCGATTGCAAGGTCGGTTGCAACACAACAGGTCATCCGAACAATCGACCAGGTAAAAGAAGGAGACCCTCTTGAGATCCTGCTTCAAAAGGGAAGAATCGACTGCAAAGTCACTGGAACACGGGACTCCGAACATGAGTAATTATGATGCAAGCGTAAAAAGTCACGGCTATCAAATTTTTTTGAGTTGTTTTCTGACAACCAGCTTGATATTCTTCAGTTGAAAGCGTCGGGTTACGGTCTATCGGCCTAACCCGACTACATAAGACTGATCACAGGGGCGAGATAACCAAACAACGGCTATCCTGTCACCACCTGTAAGCGATCACAGGCACCGCAGCTGCCTGTGATCGCTTACATTCGAGGAATAAAAATTGCCTTCCATCCTGGTAGTTGATGACGAATTAAGCATGCGGGAATTCCTGAAAATCCTTTTTGAAAAGGAGGGGTTCACTACACTCACCGCATCAAATGGAGATGCCGCAATTGAACTGCTGAAAAAAAACAGGGTTGATCTTGTTATTTCCGATATCAAAATGCCGGGCACGGGCGGGCTCGCCCTGCTTGAGCACATTAAAAAAACACACAGCAACATACCTGTAATTCTAATCACTGCCTATGCCTCGCCTGAAGATGCGGTTTCAGCCATGAAAAACGGGGCGTACGACTATATCACAAAACCGTTCAAGGTCGACGAGATCAAAAAAATCATCAAAGGAGCCCTTGCCGGGGTCGCTTCCAGTACGGATCAGGAAGATACGGACGCAGATCCCTTTAGCGGCATAATAGGAAAAAGTCCGGAGATGTTAAAAATTTTCGACCTCATTAAGCGGATTGCGCCTACACATGCAAATGTCCTGATCTATGGCGAGTCCGGCACGGGAAAAGAGCTGGTTGCCCGCGCCATTCACAATCAGAGTAAGGTGTCCGGAGAGGCCTTTGTACCCATCACGTGCAGCGCAATCCCCGAAGGTCTGTTTGAAAGCGAGGTATTCGGCCATGTCAAGGGAGCCTTTACAGGCTCGACTTCCGATAAGGTCGGGCTCTTCGAGTCGGCAAATAACGGCAGCGTATTTCTTGACGAAATAGGCGAGCTTACGCCTCTGATCCAGACAAAGCTCCTACGAGTACTCCAGGAAAGAGAATTCAAAAAGGTCGGCGGAATCGACACAATCAAGATAAACATAAGAATAATCTCAGCCACCAACAAAGACCTTGAAGAAGAAATTATGGGGAAACGCTTCCGGGAAGATCTGTACTACCGCCTCGCCGTGGTCCCTATCCGGGTTCCGCCACTCAGGGACCGAAAAGGAGATGTCCCCCTGCTGGTAAACCATTTCCTGGAGAAATACTCTAAGATGTTCGGCAAGGAAATCGACAAAATATCATCATATGCCATTCAGGTCCTCATGGACTATGACTTCCCGGGCAATGTGCGGGAACTTGAAAACATCATTGAGCGAGGAGTGGCGCTCGAAAATTCAAACATAATCCTTCCCGAGAGTCTTACTCTGTCCGTACACAGGCAGGGAAGAAATAAAAGCACCTCGGATTCACCCATTTTTCAGGAGATGGGCCGGGAAGAGGAACTCTTTGAAATAGGCCTTGAAAAAGTCATGACCAGAATAGAAAAGAGAATGATAGAACATGCCCTGAAAGCGGCCAATCAATCCAAGATAAAGGCTGCGGAACTCTTAAAAATCAGCTTCCGGTCCCTTCGTTACAAGGTGCATAAGTATAATATATCGTAGATGAAGATTTGTTACGCGGGTGTAAATATTCGGCAGCGCTCCATCTACACGCGCCAAACGGAAGTGCCCTTTGGGGTGCGATCAGTAGGGGCAACCCTTGTGGTTGCCATGCCTGGATAGGGTACCCACAAGGGGTGCCCCTACGGTTTTTCTATTAAAATATCACACGGGCAAACCGAATATTTAGCCTGAACGTCTATGGAAGAACAACCCTCTCAACCACAAGACCCCAAATCCGCTGCTCCTCCCATTAAGCGTCAAATTCTGTGGCAGCTCTCCTTAAGAATTGTTGTTCTGTCCATCCTCTTGACCATTACTATCCTTCTTCAGGGAAAAAGCATCGGCCATCCCTTTCCGCCGCTCACATATGTAGCCTATTTCGTAGCAGGCGTATACATTTTCACTATTATCTCCGCGATTCTTTTAAGATATGTTAGACGACGATTTGTAAGATTCGCATATATCCAGATAATTATCGACGCACTACTGACAGCATGTCTCATTTATTCGACAGGCGGCAGCCAGTCCATTTTCACCGTTATCTACTTCTTTCCCATAATCACAGGTGCATTGATGCTTTTCCGAAGAGGCGGACTCTTTATTGCATCCGTGTGCACATTGAGCTACGGCACCATCATCGCACTGGAATACATGGGCCGCTTCCCAAACTATTTTCCGGTTTTCTGGACCACTCCTCTCACGAATCTCCAAACCGCCATGCACCAATTTGCCATTCCAGGCCTCTCCTTCTTCCTGGTTGCGGTCTTAAGTACGCTGCTGTCTGAACGATTACGCTGGACAGAGGCGGCTCTCTCCCGGACATCACTGGATTACGGCAGGCTCGTTCTTCTGTACAAACAGATATTCGACGATATCACTACAGGGATAATTACGGTGGATTCATCCGGGAAAATCTCCTCATTTAACCGGGCGGCAGAGGAAATTACAGGATTTAGCGATACAGACGTGGTTGGGAATATGATCGAAGACTATTTTCCCGACCTGAAATCTGAAAAAAGCAATCAGATTCGTCCTGTAGTTAGTATTACTCGAAAAGATGGTGAGAAAATACCGGTAGGTTATTCCTGGGCAAAGCTTAACATGCCTCGCGAGAGTGCGGGAGACGAAGATTGGCGCGTCTTCACCATGCAGGATCTCAGCAAAATCAAAAAAATGGAGGATCAGGTCAGGCAGGCTGAAAAAATGGCGGCAATAGGCGAAATGGCGGCAGGCGTTGCCCATGAATTCCGCAATCCAATTGCCGCCATATCGGGCGCCACACAGATGCTTTCCTCGGAATTCGAGGCCGGTACCCCGAATCAGAGGCTTATAAACATAATAGTACGTGAATGTGACAGGCTGACAGGGACAATCAGCCATTTCCTCCAATTCTCCAAGCCGGTAATGCCGGAAAAAAAGTGGTTCTCCATGAACGGACTGGTGAATGAGACTTTACTCCTGCTCAAACAGACGCCGAACTGGAATAACATCATCCGCGTCAAAACAGATATACCGGAAAATCTGGACTGCTGGGCCGACCCGCGTCAGATCAAACAGGTGCTGCTCAACCTTATCAACAACGCATCTCATGCCTTTAAGCCGGACCAGCCGAAAAATCAAAAAATATTCATCAAGGCGGATGAATTTTCAGCTGAAAACAAAGTTGAAAAGACATGGATCGAAATAAGGGATACAGGCTCCGGCATTCCCGACAAGATCAAAAAAAAGATCTTTGACCCATTCTTCACAACCAGGGAAAACGGAACCGGACTCGGACTAGCCATAGTCCGACAGATAATAGAGAGTCACGGAGGAGAGATACAGGTTACGAGCAAAGAGGGTGAGGGCACCTGTTTCGTGATCAGGCTGCCGCTACCAAGGGTGTAATTATAAATTACGAATTCATCCTTCCTTTTCCCTTCGAATAACCGCGCCAAGCCCGGACAGTTTGCCCTCAAGGTCTTCATATCCCCTGTCCAGATGATACACCCTTGAAATTTCCGTAATCCCCTTGGCCGCCACACCCGCGACCACAAGGGAGGCGCTGGCCCGGAGATCCGTGGCCATGACCTGTGCCCCGCTCAAATCCCTCATCCCCTTTACGGTAGCAGTCCGGCCTTTGATGGTTATATCCGCTCCCATTCGGCGCAGTTCAGCCACGTGCATGAACCGATTTTCAAAAATAGTTTCGTCTATCACGCTTGCTCCATTACTCAATGCCATCAGCGCCATCATCTGGGCCTGCAGATCGGTCGGAAATCCGGGATAGGTTGCAGTGCTCACATCAACCGCATAAATAGGACCCTTGCGGATCACTCGAATTGAGTTGCCGCTCTCCTCCACTGTCACGCCAACAGTCTGGAGTTTATCAATCAGAGAAGAAAGATGCTCGGGGATACAATCCACTATTGTAGCATCTCCACCCGCTGCGCAGACAGCCAGCGCATATGTGCCCGCCTCGATACGGTCCGGTATGATTGAGATCTCCGCCGGTCTCAGTTCATTCACACCCTCGATTTCAAGCTGGCTGGTATCCCGCCCCTTGATTCGCGCTCCCATGATTGTCAACATGTCAATCAGATTGCCGATTTCAGGTTCTCTGGCCACATTTTTGATTACAGTCGTCCCATCCGCGACCACGGCTGCCATCAGGATATTCTCAGTGGCGGTCACGGACTGTTTGTCAAACACGATGGTATTGCCGTGCATCGGACCATCGACTATCGCATCAACATATCCCTTTTCAAGTTCAACAGTTACCCCCAGCCTTTTCAGTCCGTCAAGATGCAGATTAATCGGCCTGGCGCCAATGGCGCAACCACCGGGCAGGGACACCCTGGCCCGGCCGAGACGGGCCAGAAGAGGCCCAAGCACCAGGACCGAAGCCCGCATAGTCTTGACCAGCTCATAGGAGGCCTCGAACTCTGATAAATCTGTTGAATCGATCCGAACCGTACTGCCGTCTCTCTCCCATTTCACTCCCATGGTCCCAAGGAGTAATAAAATGGTCCGGGTATCTCTCAGATCAGGCACATTATGCAGAGTATGCAGGCCGGGTGTTAACAAAGTGGCTGCAATAAGAGGCAGAGCAGCGTTTTTGGCACCGCTTATCCTGACCTCGCCAAAGAGGGGCCTGCCGCCTTTAATAACTATTTTATCCATGATTTATTAGTGGGTATCTTGAATAATTTAGGATTTTCGTTCGAGGTCAAGGAACAGTGAAAATGAAAAAGCACCCATTCGGGTATAAACTCCGCATATTAGGGATATGTGAGCATTTTTCATTTTTGCTGTGACGCCGAAATCGGACGAAAAGACAATTATTCAAGATGGC
>DAOVYS010000253.1 GCA_030635485.1 Pseudomonadota bacterium
CTTCTGTGCGCCCGAAGGAAGTGCCCTTGGGGTGCGTGATCGGCCCCTGCGATTATACTCCCTTGTATATTGCAGGGGCCGAGCGCGTGCAGATGGGGTGCCTGTGACCCCTTACTAAAGGATGAACCGGCTCAAATCTTCATCAGCTGAAATGTCTGAAAGCTGGGATTTGACGTATTCAGCCGTTATAACCATCTTCTTTTCATCCATGTCCGGAGCATCAAAAGAAAGCTCTTCCAGCACCCTTTCCATTACAGTGTGCAGGCGCCTTGCCCCGATATCCTCGGTCTTTCCATTCACTTCAGCAGCAATGGCGGCAAGCTCTAAAATAGCATCATTTTCAAACAAAAGCTCTATACCTTCTGTCTCCATTAATGCAATATACTGTTTTATCAGGGCATTCTCAGGTTCTGTCAGGATCTTGAAAAACTCCTCCTTGCCCAATGAATCAAGCTCCACCCGAAGCGGGAACCGGCCCTGTAATTCCGGGATCAGATCAGAGGGTTTTGCAACATGAAATGCTCCGCTCGCAATGAATAAGATGTGGTCGGTCTTTACCATTCCATACTTGGTGGTCACGGTGGAGCCTTCGACAATGGGAAGCAAATCACGCTGAACCCCCTCCCGGGACACCTCTGCGGATTGAGAGGCCCCATGACTTGACGCGATTTTGTCGATCTCGTCAAGAAAGATGATTCCGGACTGCTCGGTACGCTGAATAGCAAGCCTTGTAACAGTCTCCATGTCGATCAGTTTGCCTGCCTCTTCCTCTTTAAGTATTTTCATCGCCTCACGGATATTGAGCTTACGCCGTTGGTTTTTTTTGGGAAACATCTTGCCGAACGCGTCTTTCAGGCTTGAGCCCATCTCATCCATTCCGGCATTTGAAAATATCTCTACCATGGGCATGGGCGTGGACTGTTCCACATCCATCTCAACCTGTTTCTCATCCAATTTGCCCTGTTTCAGCATGTCCCGGAATTTTTCCCTGGTGGAAACGGTACGTGTCATTTCGAGTGACTCCGGCTCTTGCTGGGTCGACATCATGGTAGGAGAAGGGGAAGGCGGGACCAGGAGATCAAGGATCCTCTCCTCTGCATGCTCGGCCGCCTTTTTCTCCACCTTTTTACGCTCTTCCTCCCTGACCATATTGACCGCAAGATATGTCAGATCGCGTATCATCGACTCGACGTCGCGTCCCACATATCCCACCTCGGTAAACTTGGATGCCTCTATCTTTAAAAAAGGCGACTGCGCAAGATTGGCCAGCCGTCTTGCGATCTCGGTTTTTCCCACTCCCGTGGGACCGATCATGATGATGTTCTTAGGCGCTATTTCATCACGAAGAGGCGGCTCCACCTGCTGTCTCCGCCACCGGTTGCGCAATGCAACCGCCACAAACCGCTTTGCATCATCCTGTCCGATGATGAATTTATCCAGTTCGGATACAATCTCTCTTGGAGTAAAGGAATCAATTGAATTCATAGTTTTTCCAGTACAATATTATCATTTGTATATACGCAGATTGATGCAGCGATCTCCATGGCTGAACGACAGATCGCCTCTGCATCCAGATCACTGTGTGATACCAGTGCCTTGGCCGCTGCCTGGGCATACGGTCCGCCCGACCCGATGGCCAGAATACCGTCGTCAGGTTCTATCACATCGCCGGTCCCGCTCAAAAGAAACGAATGTTCTTGATCCACTGCTATCAAAAAGGCCTCAAGCCGCCTCAACATCTTGTCTGTACGCCAGTCCTGGGCAAGATTTACGGCAGACCTCATGAGATTGCCGTTGTACTGCTCAAGTTTTTTTTCCAACTTGTCAAAAAGTGTAAAAGCATCGGCCGTAGCGCCTGCAAACCCTACAATAACCTTGTCTTCATAGAGCCGCCTGACTTTTTTGGCCTTATGTTTCATAACCGTGTTTCCCAGGGAGACCTGTCCGTCCCCTGCAATCACAATATCACCTTTATGTCTGACCGATATTATTGTCGTTGATCTGATTTTCAAAACTTTTAAGTCCTTGTTTTGTAGTTACACACAACGTCATAATTGCTAGGGCATGATTTGCCTTTAACAACTTGCCGACATGCAGACAGACTGTTGCGTGTTACGGGTTACGGGTTAAGGTATAGCGGTTGTCAATCCGTAACCCGCAACTCGCAACCCGTAACAGATTATAAGTTCACAATCAAATGTCTCGTTATTTACATTCTCATTTCCCTTTCCCGGCCATTGGGTGTGCCTTATCATACACTTCCATCAGGTGGTCCATATTTAAATGGGTATACTTCTGGGTGGTTGACAGGCTCTCATGGCCGAGCAACTCCTGAATCGACCGGAGATCCGCTCCCATCTCGAGCAGATGGGTTGCAAATGAGTGGCGCAGGGCGTGTGGGGTAACCCTTAAGGCTATTCCGGCCCTCTCGGAATACATTCTGACCAGACGTTCAACGCTGCGGGAAGTGAGCCTGCTTCCTCGCCCGTTTAAAAACAGGGCATCTTTTTCCGCTTTTTTCCCCCGCTTTATTCGCTGTAATATAAGGATCTCCCGCTGCGAAAAATAGGCTGAAAGCGCTTCAACAGAGGGTCTGCCCATAGGCACGAGACGATCCTTATTTCCTTTGCCCGTAACCGTAACCATTCTTGAATCAAAATCAAGGCGGTTCATGTTGAGAGAAACCAATTCCGAGACCCGCATGCCTGTGGAGTAAAGAAGTTCCAGAACAGCCAGATCACGCTCTTTAAAGGTGTCATTGTCACCAGGCGCCTCCATGAGGCTAAAGACCTCGTCTACTGACAGAAAAACAGGCATATACACGCCCAGTTTGGGTGATGAAATCGAGGCCACGGGATCTGATTCAATCTCCTGCTCCCGAATCAGAAACCTGAAAAAGGTCCTGAGAGACGAAAGCTTGCGGGCCACTGATGAACTTCTGTTTTTACGGTTCAAGGAAAAAACATAGGCCCTCACAATTTTGGAGTCAATGCCAGCCGCATTTACCCCTTTTCCGACAAAATCTGAAAATTCCCCCAGATCCCTAAGATAGCTTGAAACCGTGTGCGGCGAATACCCCTTTTCCACACTCAGCCAGACGGAGAATCGTTTGATATGTTCTGAAAAATCCGTTGTCATTTCAACTGGTGCAAACCCATTTCAACTTATCACGTGCAATAATCGGAAATACCGGCATCCCGGTGACTTTTTACAAGGCTATCAAATTTAACACACCAACATTTTTTTGGAAAGGCGTTGCTCATTTTCATCTATTCCTTTATTTTGTTTTGATATTCCTGGATGGTGGTACAGGCAGTAGCCTGTATATCCGGGTACCGGATAACTTCAACACCACAAAAAAATCATGGCCAAAAAAACTTTTGAAAATGCGCTTGAAGAACTTGAAAAAACAGCCAGGGACCTTGAAACAGGCGATCTGAGTCTGGAGATCTCCTTAAAAAAATTCGAGGAAGGCATAAAATTGGCCGAA
>DAOVYS010000102.1 GCA_030635485.1 Pseudomonadota bacterium
ATCAGGGCCGTAAAAAAATGAAATTCCCGACTTTTCACCAAAGCGCTCCATATACCATTGGAGTTGAACTAGAATTCCAGATTCTGGACTCCGACAATCTGAACCTCGTATCCAGGGCTCCCGAACTCATTGGTAAGATCCCCCGGCAATTCAAAAAAAAAATCAAACCTGAATTTTATCAGGCCATGGTGGAGATAAACACGGCAATATGCAATGACATGGCCCAGGTTGAACAGGATCTCATTGAAACCTGCAATTTTCTCGAATCAGTCACCTCAAAACTGAACTGTTGTTTTTTTTCCGCAAGCCTCCATCCATTCGCACGATTTACGGAACAGAAATTATACCCCGACGACCGCTACAAGACCATAATGGATGATCTGCAGCATGCCGGAAGACGCCTGATCTCACAGGGCCTGCATGTACACATAGGTCTGCCTGACGGTGAAACTGCCATCAGGGTCTGTGATGATATCCGGCCATTTCTTCCGATCCTTCTTGCGCTGACAACCTCTTCTCCTTTTTATCAGGGCCAAGACACAGGCTTTTATTCTTACCGCACAAAACTGTTTGACGCCCTGCCCAGATCAGGCATCCCGGACAGGATCGGAAACTGGTCAAACTTTAAGGGTCTTATGCTTGTATTGAAAAATGCTGGAATAATAGACGGAATCCGGGAAATCTGGTGGGACGTACGCCCCCATCCTGATTTTGGCACGGTTGAGGTAAGACTATGTGACCTTCCTTCGCGTTTAGATGAAATTCTGGGCATTACAGCCCTGATTCAGGCGCTTGTGGCCGGACTGGCACAAGGCGGGATAAAACCGCCCGACATGAAAAAAGAAATTATGCTGACCAATAAATGGCAGGCAGCCAGATACGGGCTTAATGGAAAATATATTGATCCTGCCGCAACCGGGCAAAAAAACCTGGCACAGGCTGGGGATGAACTGCTCAAAGCCGTTAACCGGATGGCGGAAAAGCTTTCCTGCGTAAAATTTCTTACCGCAGTAAAAAGGATAATTCAAAAAGGGACAAGCGCCCACTCCCAAAAAAGAATGTATGGTGAAAACCACAAATTTACGACCATTATTAAAAGGTTAAAAGGAGATTTCCGGAGGTGACAAAAAAAGGTAAAGCCATTGTTGCATCAGGCCATCCGCTTGTGAGTCGGACGGCTATCAAGATACTGAAGCAGGGAGGCAATGCCTTTGACGCGATCATTGCGGCAGGATTTACAGCCACAGTGGTAGAACCCGCGCTTACAAGTCTCGGCGGCGGCGGTTTTCTCATGGCCCATACCAGTCAGGGTAAAAAAACGCTCTTTGACTTTTTCTCGGACACGCCGGGCAAGGGGTTAAAAGGCTCTGATCTTACGCCCCATTTTTTTCCGGTTACAGTCCACTTCCCTGGATCTGACCAGGATTTCAACATTGGTCTGGGGTCGGTTGCCGTTCCCGGAAACCTGAAAGGTTTTATTCACGTGCATCAACGCCTCGGCTCCCTGGAGTTAAAAAAAATCGTGGCGCCTGCTGTAGATATTAGTCGCCGGGGTGTGGAATTAAACCATCATCAGGCCTATTTTCTCAATCTGCTTAAACCCATAATGATTCTTAACAAAACAGGTAGAAAACTATACGCTCAGGACGGAAAATACATAACCCGTGGAGACCGGGTCTTGTATGCCGAACTTGCAGACTATCTTGAACAGCTCCCCAAAGACAGGGGAGAGAGTTTTTACAAGGGTAATATTGCGGAACGGATTGTTGCGGACATGAAACAGGGACAGGGCCTGCTGACACTTGAAGATCTGGCCGCATTCGAGGTAATCGAACGCGATCCCCTTGAAATAACATACAGGGGCCTGCACTATCTGACCAATCCCAGGCCTTCTCTCGGGGGCACACTCATCTGCGCGGGTCTCAGCCTCCTGGAAAAGGAAACCCTCTCTGATACGGATTGGGGTTCACCTTGTCACATGACTAAGCTTGCATCCATCATGATCGAGATTGAGCGTTTAAAGAACGAACCGGACGAATTGGAAAAGATCAACAGAAAAACGTTCACACGCGGAACAACACATATCAGTGTTGTGGACATGGAGGGCAATGTGGCGGCCATGACCACATCCAATGGAGAGGGGTCAGGCTATTACGCGCCAGGCTCCGGGATCATGCTGAACAATATGATGGGCGAAGACGACCTTCATCCGGACGGCTTTCACAGCAGTCCTCCGGGCATCAGGATATCCTCGATGATGTCGCCTTCCATACTTGTCAGTGTGAGGGACCGGAAGGTGAAGCTGGCCCTTGGAAGCGGCGGAAGCAAACGTATCCGCACCGCGATGATCCAGGTGATAAGCAATGTGGTGGATTTCAGGATGGATATCGAAAAGGCTGTGAATTCACCCCGGATCCACTGGGACGAATCCACAATCCAGATAGAACCCGGCATCGAAACGGAGACAATCAGCGAACTTGCATCCAGATGGCCTGTTAACGTGTGGAATGAGCCGGATATCTATTTTGGCGGAGTAAATGCGCTGATCCCCGGCGACAAAGGGGCCGGCGATCCAAGGAGAGGAGGAAATTCGATGTCGAGATGAACCGGATTTTAGTAACCGTTCACCAGGGGTACGAACTTACAGAAACCCCCGGCATGTAAACGTTTACGGGTTTTAGAACGGACCCTTGCCGCAACAACTTCCCGGCCCGGCACACCCGGCGTGGCCGGGTGATGACCCGCAACATGTCGTATCTCCCGGACCAGGCATACTATGCCCGACGGCCGATCCGGACATGGACGAATGGGCTGAAAGCAGCTTTTTCAGGTTATTTCCGCCGCAGGATGAACAGACAGGGCTGTCATCAGACAGAGTGACAAGTATCTCACTGGTTTTTCCACAGTCACGGCACAGATAATCAAAAAGCGGCATAACAACTCTCCTTAGGGCCTGTTCAGAAATAAATGTTACGTTTAGGCGCCCTGATTTATGTCGTATTTGGATGAGCCGATTGAGCAAAACCGCAGGCATAGCAGGGCTACGTTGAGGATTTTGTGATTGAGGATCATCCAAAGACGGCTTGAAGCAGGGATGCATAAATGTGATGGTTATTTTTTGACAGGCCCTTATTTGTTTTTGCTTTCATAATCATCAAGAACCTTTTGAAGACTTTTTGCTGCCAGCTGTATACAGTGGTGCTTCTTGGACGGAAGCTTTTCAAGCAACCGGAAGATTTCGCCGTCATCAATGGTCCGGGCATGTTCGATGCTCTTTCCCTTGATCAGGTCAACAGCGGCCATGGCTGCGGAAACAGCCCCGGGACAACCGAGCACCTGGTATTTGGCGTCCACTATCTTTCCATCTTCCACCTTAATGGAAATTCCCATGGTGTCACCGCATGAACCGACCATTTCAATGATCTGGTCAGCATTGGACAAAACACCCATATGCGGCTTTGTAAGATAGTAATCTATGGCCTTATCGGAATATCCGGAACCAGCGAGCATCTCTCTCTCACTCGCTGTGTCCGCATGGTCTATAATTTGCCCCTGGATCATATTGTGCATCCCCTGGTATGATAGATATAATGTATCTTCCGAAAAAACCACCGGAACCAACCGGCACGGATACGGAAGAAAACTGGTAAAATATACCTAACACCCGCGGCTGTCAAGAATAAAGCCTGGAGATAAAAAAACGGAACTGGAGAAATTTATGAAAAAATATCCGCTGAAAATTATTTCCGGAGGCCAGACCGGGGCTGACAGGGCTGCTCTTGATGCAGCCATGGATATGGGCATTGATTATGGAGGGTCGTTGCCAAAGGGACGAAAAGCGGAAGACGGCCCGCTTGCCCCAAAATATAAAAAACTCAATGAACTTAAATCAGCCGATTACACTATCCGGACCGAAAAAAACGTGGCCGATTCAGACGCAACACTCATATTCACAAGAGGAACGCCCTCGGGAGGGACCGGACTGACCGTAAAATACGCACTAAAATACAAAAAACCATTCCTGATTGTGGATTTTAATACAAACTCGCCTGACCAAGCTTCCGACAGAATAAAAGCATGGCTTGACAACACCAAACCGCATATCCTGAATGTTGCAGGACCACGGGAATCACAGTCCCACGGCATGTACTCCAATGTGTTATATATAATAAAACAGCTATTCCGATGAATTGATCACAGAGGGCAAGACAACCAAACAACTACGCCATATCAGCGATCATCATTGATCATCTTTCAGAGTATGGCAATAAAAACAGCCTGTATAATTGTCACCAGCCGGGGTTCCGCCGGCAATCATCTCAGAAGTATAATCCCATCGTAAAAGATCCGGGTAGGGTGTTGCATGCGGCCTGTGGCAGGAAAGGCACATAACCATATCAGAGCCCTGGACAACGGTGGTATCCGGAGTTGCATTTATGGTTTGCTTGGCTACCGGTGACAACGGATCATATAAATGGCCTGTGCCGCCTACATCATCATACTCGCCTGAAGCCGGTATGACGGCATCGGACGGATGCCGTATCCATACCACACCCTCTTGATTTGGGTCGGTGGAATGAAAATCGCCATGGCAACCGGTGCAAAAGGCCGTAGTGCCGTTTCCGCCGGTTCCGCCAAAGCCAAGGTCAGTAGCATTTGGTGAGCCTAAGTACTCATTATGATTAGCAGCACCTCTGGCAAGATTCGGCTGACCTGCCTCCCAACCGGGATCCTCGTAGCCGTGCACGCCTTTTCCGTTGGCTAAGTTACGATGCCCGGCGAGAAAACGATAAAAGCCCTGCTCTATAGTTGTTACCAGTCCTTCTTCGTCATCATCCTCGGCATGGTGTCTTTCATTCAGATGACACCCCTTGCAGCCGTAATCGTCGTAATCCACATAGGGTGGCAAACCACCATCAGCATAGGGTTGACTGAGATTAAGATGACATGAATTAGTGCCGCATGTAGTATGATCCCCACCAGGGGCTCCAGCTGCCAAATCCTCATCATCTTCATTAAGAAACACATTATGTCCCTTACTGTCATGTGCGTTTGTGTTGCCTTCCTTAACCCAGAAAAAATTACCGCCCGCCAGGTATGAACTCGGCTCACCAGACCCGATGTAGTTCACAACCGGCACAGTACAACCACCCAGATCATATGTCGTGGAAGAGGTGCTGGAAGAATGACATCCGACACAGTTGCTTTTGAGCAAAGAGGAGATGGGTCCACCGATGACCATGGAATCAGTCGCAGCGTTGTAAACAAGAGCTTCGCCACTGTTGCCCTGCGAGTTATGCATGGTATGGCAGTTATAGCACGCACCCTGGACCTTGGCTGATGCGTCACGCGGTCCTGCCGGAACCAGCGAAACCACCGTAATAGCCGAGAGCAGTGCAAACTTCACTGTCCACCGTGCCGCATAAGACTTTATTGATTTGTTAAAACCAGACACCTTGCCTCCTGAATCACAAGGATAGTTACACCAATCTAAAAAAATGTATTTATTTCTAAGCGAACCCCAAGATAAGCCTGCATCCTGTTGACCTGGAACCCCTATTTTTATAATAGCACAATTCCACTGCAAGTTCAAATTAAAAGTCTTGTAATCCATGGTGAACGGCTACGTGGCAAAGGGTTTATGGACAACTAAACGAAGCGGGCGAGGGGGGAGGATATTTCTAAGACACTAAATTGTTGCAGCGGATCAACCGGAACCGGTCAATAACCGATTACGGAGCAGCAAAAGCTGCCGGTTAAATTCATATTCAAATCTGAAGCTGATAAATCCTGTGCAGACCTGTTACTCCTTTCAGTTCAAAAAGCCCGACCAGGCGAATCTCTGCTTCGGCCGACTCCTCTAACTCCTTTGCAAAATTTTCGGTTATCAAGATCCGGTTGCTCAGGGGCAGCTCATGCTGTTTCATTCCGTCTTCCAATGGGATGATGGCCTCGGGTTTCACCCCTTCTACCCTGAAGGTCATGCTGATATTTATCCCAAGTCTATCTCCGGTCTCGTCAATCTTTGCCTCACCGAAATTAAGAGCAAAACGCAATTCGATCTTTTTATCTTTGCCAACCTTGGCGTTATAGGCCATCACACTGTTCAAAACCGTGGTAGAAAACCGCACAGCGTTCTCAGCCTTTGGAAAGGTAAGCAGGTATCCGTCACCGGTCCCTTTCAGGAAACGGCACCCCTCCCTTTTAGCGGCAGGCTTAACAACTCCGGACAACTTATGCATAACCCCAAGGGCATAACTGTCTCCGTACCGAGAAGTGAGGTCGGTGGAATTACAGAGATCAATAACCACAATGGCCTCGATCACTGAATCACCTGCCTTAATCGGTCCGGTATGAAAACTGAAAGCGGAGGCCTGCTCTCCAACCTCAAAAACCTCGCCGGTAAGTTCCTTTAAACTCAAAACCGCTTCACTGCTGATCGCCTTATCCGGGTCGCTCAAACATTGTTTCAGGTCATCCACCGCATCCCTGCAATCGAGTTTAACCAAGGCCCGCATGGCCTCGATTCGCGCCTGTCTACGGCTGTCAGCCACAAATTCTCTCAGTAGATTCAGGGCTTCGTCACCCTCTATCTCCGCGAGCGCCTGCGGTACTGCTCCGCTGACTTCACGGTCGCCTTTAAGTTTTGCAAGATGGGCCACGGCACGTTTGTCCCGCAGTCTGCCAAGAGCGGCTACACTCCTTTCCCGTACCCACCAATCATTGTCGTCAAGCCTTTTCACCAGGGCATCAAAGGCTTCCGGACGAGGAACTTTGATGAAAAATTCCACCGCACATCTTCTTATGCCCTCATCCTCGTCATCCGTCAATCCGATAAAGCCGTCCACAATATTACCGCCCTTCAAAGCAGACAGAGAATCAGTGGCAATCTGCCGCACCCACCAGTCGGAATCCTTGATAGCCTTCATCAGGGCCTCGGTAGTCCTGGGCGCCTTCATGTTTCGCAAAACTTCAATAGCAGAGCGCCGCACATTGACATCATCGTTTTTCAAAAGATTGATAAGGTCGGGCACAACATCGGGATCGGCAATCTCGACAAGGCTGTCAGAGACTTTCTGACGAACCAGTAGATCCGTATCTTTTAAAAGCTCAATCAGCGGTTTAAGTGCCCTTTTATCACCAATACCGCCCAAGGCGTCAATTGCCGGCATCTTGATCTGCGGGTCGTTTTCATCAAGTTTCTTAATCAACGGCTCAACACATTCCGGAGATTTCAATTTTCCCAGGGCCATTACAGACGCCTGCCGAACCTTCCAGTCGTTGTCGTTTAAGGCGCTGATTATTAATTTTATGCCCGTACTTCCTCCCATATTGCGCAATATCTTGATTATATTTATTTTCAGTTCCGTCCCACCCGTGTTGAACATGGGAACAAGAGTAGCCTCGCAGCTTCTGTTCTTGAATTGGGAAAGAAGTTCAGCGCTGTTGTTCCGCATATATATATCAGGACTTTGCAAATTACCGATCAAGAGTTCAGTGGATGATTGCGGCCAGCGCTTAATGATCATTTGCTTGGCCACCCGGCGCACTTCATCATACGGGTCGCCGAGCAAAGGGTTTATGAGTTCGAGGCAGGAGTCGTCGCAGGTCTTATTAAGAAGAAATTCCGCATACTGAGAAGAAAGCCTCTTTTGCTGGAAATATTCAATTATGCAGTTAACAGCTAATTTGCCAAACTGTTTAAGTTCGCTTGTCAGTTGGGCATCCGGTTTGTTTTCAGAAGCCTTGCACTGATCGAGCAATTTTTTTATCTTTCGACTTTTGAATAGGATCATCAGTTATAACGGTGCGTCAATTGTGATGGTCTCGCAAGGTCCAACGGTTAAAAATCAACTGTAACTGGAATTTGCCAGCTGTCAAGCGGTAAAAATAAATGGTCCTTTGGGAATCAGGGGGCAGGGCAAAGAATTATTTTTTTGTTGTTTTTGCCGACCCCTGACAACTGACCACCGACCCCTGTCCCGGACGACCGCTACCTCAATATTTCCATCATCTTACGAAGGACATCTTGGCGCCACTCTTTCTGCTCTTTGATCTTTTTTGGAGTCTTGAGCGTATCAATAAGAACGCGGGCGCTATACCTGTCCCTGGAGTCGATCCAGATGCCTACGTGTTCCCCCTGGGCGTCCCCTTTACGGCAAATACTCCTCGGATAGGCGCCTTCTATGTATCCCGCCTCTTGCTTTACGATCTGAAATCCTAGTTTGACAAGTGATTCTCTGGCAGCGTCGTATGTCTCAGGAAGCGGTTTCTGAAAAACCATCCCGGTTCCGGCAGGCGGTCTGGCCAGCTCCGATTTCGCGCAACCTCCGATAACCATGGATAATAAAAACAGTATGGTAATTACTCCGCTCAGATGTCTCATTTTCATATCTTCCTCCTTTTTCATGTAATTATGATATTGTAAAAAAAGTCCTTTAATGGCCTTATTTGACTTTTTACGAGTGCATCATCATTTGTTGAAGGGTATCTTGAAAAATTAGGATTTTCGTTCAAGATCAAGGCGTGCCCAAAATTTTACCGGAGGCATATAGTTGATATTCCGAGGATAAAATTTTGGGCACAACGCAGAGATTGGGCGAAAAGAC
>DAOVYS010000161.1 GCA_030635485.1 Pseudomonadota bacterium
AACCCGACAAAAACCTAGAGACCTTTTTCCGCAAGTTCAACCGCTTTTTTTAAGCCCTTGGCCTTGTTCAGGGTCTCTTCATATTCCTTATCCGGATCGGAATCAGCCACGATTCCGGCGCCGGCCTGGACGAACAGATCATTGCCCTTCTGCACAAATGTCCGGATCGTGATACAGAAATCCATATTCCCTGAGAAACCGAAATATCCGACAGCACCTGCATACGGACCGCGTCGTTCCGATTCCAGTTCCTCAATGATCTCCATGGCCCTCACTTTCGGCGCTCCGGTCACGGTGCCGGCAGGGAAACAGGCCCGTAAAACATCAAACTGGTCCATGCCTTCAGTCAACAGCCCATGCACTCCGGAGACTATGTGCATTACATGGCTGTACCGCTCAACAACGAGCATATCGCGTACCTCGACGGATCCATGCCGGGCCGCCCTGCCCACATCATTTCGTCCAAGATCCACAAGCATCAGATGCTCTGCACGCTCCTTGGGGTCGGCAAGGAGTTCCTTTTCAAGAGCGATATCTTCCTCGACCGTTTTGCCGCGTGGTCTGGTGCCGGCAATGGGACGAAGCTCAATGTTTTCATGATCCAACCGTACCAGGATCTCCGGGGAAGAACCGATTTGGATGATGCCGCCCAGTTTCAGATAAAAGAGGTACGGGCTTGGATTTATATGCCTGAGCGCCCGGTACAGAGAAAAAGGCGGGATTTCCGAAACGGTGTGAAACCTCTGGGAGAGTACTACCTGGATGATGTCGCCGGCCACGATATATTTTTTTGCCCGGTCAACAATGGACTTGAATTCCTCCTTGGTCATGTTGGAGGAGAACTCATGTTTAATCTTGTCGCCGGCCGCGTTCATGAAATCATACGGCAACGGATTTTTGAGACGTTCGACAATCTCGTTAATCTGGTCAAGCGCTGTCTGGTAGCAGCCTGCGGAATCACCACCATCCGGGATTACGACGCAGTTCACTATTGTCAGGACCTGCTTGAGATTGTCGTAGATCAGTAAGATGCGGGGAATCATGAATGCACTGTCGGGAGATTCGTCCTGCACTGGATTTATTTCAGGGAGGTTTTCTATGAACCTGACCATGTCATACCCGAGAAAACCGACGGCGCCACCAAAGAAACGTGGAAGAACATCCGTGTTGCTGCAGACGACGAAAGATGACAGGAGTTTTTTCAACTCGGCGATGGGATCTCCTTGGACTTTGCGAAGATTTTCTCCCCTGCGGATTTCGATTTGTTCTCCACGGCTCTCAAAAGTGGCGATGGGGTCGAGTCCGATAAACGAATATCTTCCCCATTTCTCTCCACCTTCAAGGCTTTCGAGTAAGAATGCATGGGGTTCGTTTCCGGCTACTTTGGCAAAGACGGTAAGCGGGGTATCCAGATCAGCAACAATCTCACGGGAGACAGGAATCAGTCCGGCTGTTTTTGCCAACTCCCTGAATTCCGTTAAAGAGGGCTGATACATGCTTTCGTTCTTCATGATTTATAATATGCCGTATTTCGGAATAAACGGGAGACGCCGTCCTCAAAAGTAAATGAGTACAGAAGTATATGTCGTAAGAGTTAATAAAAAAAAGCCATGCGCACCTATCCGGCACAACATGGCTTCAATTTTTGTTTACCGTAATTTTCAAGGTGGAGACGTCCGCCTCAAATAACACACTACGCTGTTGACAAGATCTCCCCGGATGGAGTTACGGGCGTCAGGCGGCCGATTGACCCTCAAGTGCAAAGGCATTAACGCGTTTGGTTAGCCGGGACACCTTCCTGGAGGCCATCTTTCTGTGAAAGACACCTTTTGAGGCTGCTTTCTGGATTGCCGGTATTGCAACCTTTAAGGCATTCTGTGCTCCTTCTACGGAATTCTCCTCAATGGCCTCGGAGACCGCCCTTATCGCGTTTCCAACCGTGGACTTGGTTGCCCGGTTACGAGCCCGGCGCAGTTTGCTCTGCCTGTTTCTCTTTAATGCTGACTTATGATTCGCCAAGTTAATTCTCCTAAAGACAATATAATCTAATTATTTACGGAAATTATAATCGGACAGATCCTGCCCGATAAATTGTTTTCTATCACCAAAGAAACCGGCATAATAAATCACTTTAAAATTCATGTCAAGAGCAAGCCTCCGGGTAAAATGTATTTTGTTGTATCCGTTTTGTGTAAAGGGCGCTTTTTTTAAAAGATATTTTTAGTTTTTTTCAGAAAAATAAATTCCTTTCTTGCCCAAGCGCAGTTTATTTGTATTATTAGTATCTGATGGTCAAGAGCCGGTGGATTTTATCGATGTCAGAGGTTCAAAGGTTCATGGTTTATTCGATCGGAATTTTTCCCTATTCAACCCTGAACCTTGAACGTGGAACCTTGAACTGCAATCAACTAGGCTAACAGCTAACAGCTAATCGCTAAAGGCTAATAGCTCCATCCAGAAATCTTGTATTTCCGGATGGACACAAATCTAAAGCGCACCGGGAATATGGACTCTTTTCTGGATATCCTCAAATCACTACGTTGGCAGGATGTGGCAGACATCCTGATCGTCGCGTTTGTGATCTACAGGGTTATTCAAATAATCCAGGGGACACGTGCGGTCCAGATGCTCGTTGGGATCGCATTCCTGATCATCGTATACTTCGGCGCAAGGGAACTTGAACTGCTTACCCTTTACTGGCTGCTCGGCACTTTTTTAAGTTCTATTTTCCTTATAATTATTATTATCTTTCAAAGTGATATCAGACGTGCCTTGACACAGTTCGGGCAGTCGCCTTTTGCCAAATCCTATGCTGAAACATTACAGGCAATGGATGAGATTGTAAATGCTGCCGTGTATATGGCTGAACACGGGATCGGAAGCCTCATAGTCATTGAACGTGAGACAGGCCTTAAGGATTACCTGGAATCAGGCCACCACATTGATGCCAAGCTTAGCAAGGAGCTGCTTGTCAGCCTATTTCTCACTAAGTCGCCCTTGCATGACGGGGCTGTAGTGATCAGCAGGGATAAGATTGCGACAGCCGGGTGCATCATGCCGCTTACCCGGAATCCTTACATCAGTAAACAACTTGGAACGCGGCATAGGGCGGCCATCGGTCTTTCCGAAGAGACCGATGCCGTGGTTGTTGTGGTTTCAGAGGAAACACGGCAGATATCCCTGGTCCAGCACGGCGCTATCATAAGGGATCTTGACAAGACCGCCTTAAGAAGCCGTCTCGATACATTATTCGTGCCTAAGGAATATCAGACCCAGTTATTATGGAAAAACTGGTTAAGCAGATTATAGACCGTTCCCCGCGGCCCAAGTCACGATCCTGGCCCAAGAACTGGGCGCTCAAGACCCTTTCTTTATTTTTTGCGGTCTTCCTGTGGTATTTTGTTGTTGGCGAGGATAAGGTTGACATGACCGTGAGTATTCCGGTCGAGATTGTTAATCTTCCGCACAATCTGGTCATTTCCAACCAGTTTAAGAAAGAATTGGAGGTCACTGTAAGTGGTCCACGGGGACTGATTCGGGGAATATCAAGACAGGACGTCAGCCGGTCCGTGGATCTCTCCAAGGCAACGTCCGGCACCGAGGTTATCCACAACGAATTGGACTCCATCCGGTTTCCCAGGGGGATCAGGGTGTTGCGCATCCAACCTGCCAATACTATTTTATTGCTGGACAGGTTGATCCAGAAGAATCTGATGATCAAATACATAACCAGAGGATCTCCGGCTCCCAACTATGAACTCGTCTCAATATTCCTTGATCCGCCTTCGATCACCCTTACAGGACCCCAGGCTGTTCTGGAAAGTGAAAAATTTCTGACAACCACGCCGATCGATATTTCCGGCCTGAACGGCCCGAGCCTGCGACAGGTCAGCCTCGACCTCAAGACTTCCATTGCAAATTTGATAGGCGAATCCGTAGTAACCGCCCGCATAAGCATAAAGGAAAAAACGGCTGAAAGGGTCATCCCTTCAGTTCCTGTCACGTTAGGTCGGTTTAATGAGGGTCTTACTTATATTGTCTCCCCCCGGACGGTCCAGGTCGTGGCGGAACTTCCTTTGAGCATAATAGAGAATACGGACAAACTGCAGACATTGTTTAACGCCGAAGTCCCGGCCCGGAGCCTGCCTGTCGGTAAACACGAGTTGAAAGTGGAAATCAGACCGCTGGAACAGGGACGCATTTTGAAAATTTCACCTGAAAAGGTGACCATAGAGGTTCGGGAATCAGTAACCGTTCATTAGTGCCTTAGTAGTTATTTTTTTGTTTTTTATACCCCTGAAGGGGGTACTGAAAAGAGTCCAGGACTTTTAAAAATTCCAGTTTATCTGGGTTCGGGGAACATAAATGAGAAGACTTTTCGGGACTGACGGGGTTCGTGGTGTTGCCAACACCTATCCCATGACCACTGAGATAGCCATGCAGATTGGGCGTGGGATCGCCTTTCTGGTAAAGGAAACCGGCCACCGGAGCCGGATCGTCATTGGAAAGGATACCCGGGTCTCATGTTACATGATTGAAAACGCACTTGCGGCCGGAATCTGCTCCATGGGGGTTAACGTCCTTTTAGTCGGTCCGCTGCCGACGCCGGGCATCGCGTTTATTACCACCAGCATGCGTGCTGATGCAGGGGTCGTTATTTCAGCGTCCCACAATCCTTTTCAGGACAACGGCATCAAGATATTTTCCCGTGACGGTTTTAAGCTGCCCGATGAGCAGGAGGCTGATATCGAAGATCTTATCTTTTCACAGAAAATGGCGGCGTTAAGGCCTGTTGCCGATGATGTGGGAAAGGCAGTAAGAATAGACGATGCCAGAGGCCGTTATGTGGTGTTTTTAAAGCATACATTTCCGAAAAAATACACGCTGGATGACTTTCACATCGTGCTCGACTGTGCAAACGGGGCCACATACGGGGTTGCGCCGCACGTATTTGAAGAACTGGGCGCCAAGGTAACCGCAATCGGAGTTGCTCCGGACGGTAAAAACATAAATCACGAATGCGGGGCCTTGTATCCTAAGTTGATTGCCGAGAAGGTCCGGGCAACCGGCGCTGACCTGGGGATCGCCTTGGATGGAGACGGAGACCGGGTTATTATCTGTGATGAAAAGGGAGATGTTGTTAACGGCGACCACATCATGGCCATTTGTGCCGCAGACCTGATGTCCAGGAAAAAATTAAGAAAAAAGACTCTGGTCACAACAGTTATGAGCAATATGGGCCTGGAAGTTGCGATGCAGCGGCTCGGCGGCAAAATGGTCCGCACAAAAGTAGGCGACCGTTACGTTGTTGAGGAAATGCGAAAGAATAAATACAATTTCGGCGGTGAGCAGTCCGGCCATTTGATTTTCCTGGAACATAACACAACCGGCGACGGAATCCTCGCAGCACTTCAGATCCTGTCGATCATGATAAAACAGCGAAAACCCCTCTCAGAACTCGCCTCAATAATGGAACCATTCCCTCAGGTGCTAAAAAACGTAAGGACTTCAAAAAGACTGGACATTGATCTCATCCCAGGCTTTCGGGATAGAATCGAAAACATTGAACAGGAAATCGGGACAGACGGCAGAATTCTGGTGCGGGCATCAGGCACGGAACCGGTCATTCGGGTCATGGTAGAAGGAAAAGAGTATGATACGATTAACACAATGGGTGATGAACTGTGCGAAATCGTCAGAAAGGCGGATGCTTATTGATCTTTTCTTAAAACATCACTCCTCCTATACCCTGCCCTTTACACATCCCAATACTTTTTACGAGAGCGGACCCTAAGTAAAAGTCGAAAATGTTTACAATCCTGGATATTGAAAATATTTCTCAAATTTTCTGGCCTTACATGGTCACGGTTTTTACCTTTGGAGTAATGATATGGGCGGCCGGACACGTGATTCTGAAGAAGAGGGATACTAAAGCTGCTACAGGATGGGTTGGTCTCATCTTTTTTTCTCCTTTGATGGGAGTATGTCTGTATTGGCTTTTCGGGATCAACAGGATACATAGGCGCGCCTGTATAAAATTGGCTGAAAAAGAAATTATTTCTCTACCGGAGCGTGATGCGGCAGTATCACCAATCGAAGTGGGAGAGAGGTTCGGGGGGGGGAAGTCCGGCCTTGCAATGTTATCTCAACTCACAGAGAAAGTGACCATGCATCCGCTTATGCAAGGAAATCAGATCGTGCCTCTGGTGAATGGAGACAAAGCTTATCCTGAAATGCTTTCAGCCGTTCAAAAAGCACGATGCTCAATATCTTTATCTACTTATATCTTTGAGAATGATAAATGGGGGAAAATTTTTAGGCAGGAACTAAGGAGAGCAGTAAACCGAGGAGTAGAGGTTCGGGTGCTGGTTGATGCGATTGGCGCCCGTTATTCTTTTCCTTCAATCGTGAAAGGACT
>DAOVYS010000023.1 GCA_030635485.1 Pseudomonadota bacterium
GCCCAATCTCTGCGTTGTGCCCAAAATTTTATCCTCGGAATATCAACTATATGCCTCCGGTAAAATTTTGGGCACGCCTTGATCTTGAACGAAAATCCTAATTTTTCAAGATACCCTTTAGTCGTTAGCAATTGGCTGTTGGATTACAATATTTGATTTTTTACCCCTTGAACCCCTGATCCCCTGACAAATGGAACCGAAATTTATTAGCATCCGGGGCGCCCGGATGCATAATCTTAAAAATATAAATGTGGATCTGCCCAGGAATCAGCTTGTGGTTTTTACCGGCTTAAGCGGGTCAGGCAAATCGAGCCTTGCGTTTGACACGCTTTATGCGGAGGGCCAGAGGCGTTACGTGGAATCGCTTTCCACATATGCACGCCAGTTTCTCGGCCAGATGAGCAAGCCTGACATTGATTCGCTTGAGGGCCTTTCTCCTGCTGTTTCAATTGAGCAGAGGACAACGAGCAGGAATCCGAGGTCCACGGTTGGTACGATTACGGAGATCTACGACCATCTGCGTCTTCTGTTTGCCCGTGTGGGGCATCCATACTGCCCGGATTGCGGTTGTGAAATTCGGCCCCAGAGTATTGAAGACATGGTGGCAAATCTCTTGTCAAGAAAGGAAGGAACAAAAATTATCCTCCTGGCCCCACTGGTTGATGCCCGGAAGGGGCAGCACCTGGATCTGTTTCAACGTCTCCGTAAAGAGGGGTTTGTTCGTGTCAGGGTAGACAATGAGATCATAAATCTAGATGAAGAGGTCAGCCTTGAGAAAAACAGACGTCACACTATTGAGGCCGTTGTTGACCGGCTTCTCATAAAATTTTCGGTTAAAAGGCGGTTGGCTGAGTCAGTGGCAACAGCCGTGAACCTGTCGGAAGGATTTCTCCTGGTCAACTTTCCTGAAACCGGCGAGGATCTCCTTTTCAGTGAACGGTCTGCCTGCATTCAGTGTGGTCTGAGCCTGCCGGATCTTTCTCCACGTCTCTTTTCCTTTAACAATCCCAAAGGGGCTTGTATCGAATGCGGGGGGCTCGGTGTAAAACAATTTTTTGATCTGCAACTCGTGATTCCCGACCCGGAACTGAGCATAAGGCAAGGGGCCATTGCGCCATGGAGCAACAGGTCTCTTTCCACCTATTCCGGCCGGATAATAAGCGGTCTTGCAGCCCATTACGGGTTTGATCTTGATACGAGGTTTTGTGATCTTTCCGAGAAGGCCCGGTCCGTGATTTTAGACGGCACTGGAAACGAGGAGGTTGTTTTTTACTATGAACGGCATCAAAGACAACTCACTTATAAGACGACCTTTGAAGGTGTTCTTCCCAATCTAGGGAGAAGATACTTGGAGACCGGTTCGGCGATGATTCGTGAGGAGCTGGCCGGTTTTATGAATGAACAGATCTGTCCCGCATGCCATGGCGCCAGACTTAAACCGGCCGCATTGGCGGTAAAGGTCGGCCGCTGGTCCATCAGTGAATTGACCGGGATGAACATTGAAGAACTTGGCGTGGAACTTCCAGGGATCGAATTTACGTCACAGGAGCTCGTGATCGCTGAACGGATCTTAAAAGAGGTACTGGATAGACTCTCCTTTTTAAGGGATGTGGGTTTAGGATATCTTTCCCTGGACAGGCGGGCGTCCACACTATCCGGCGGAGAAGCCCAGCGGATCAGGTTGGCTTCTCAGATCGGGTCACGGCTTGCCGGGGTTTTGTACATCCTGGATGAGCCCAGCATAGGCCTTCATCAGCGGGATAACCAGAGGCTTGTGCGAACCTTGACCCGTCTTCGTGATCTGGGAAATACGGTTATAGTTGTGGAGCATGACGCAGAGACGATTATGGCTGCTGATCATGTGCTGGATATGGGGCCCGGTGCCGGTATCCACGGCGGCCGCGTGGTTTATAGCGGACCTGTTAAGGGATTGATAAAGGATTTGGATTCTGTTACAGGAGGGTATCTGTCAGGACGCCTGAAGATTGAACTCCCCTCCAAACGCCGTAAACCATCCGGGTCCGGAATTGTTGTAAAAAACGCCAGGGTCAATAATCTGAAAAATATCAGAGTCGTCTTTCCTCTCGGTATTATGACCTGTGTTACAGGTGTTTCGGGTTCTGGGAAGAGTTCTCTTGTGATTGAAACCCTTTACAGGGGCATCACGAATCAGCTGCGACTATCTAAGGGTGATTTTTACGAGATAGAGGGGCTTGACCAAATTGATAAGGTGATTGACATTGATCAGAGCCCTATCGGTCGCACGCCACGGTCAAATCCGGCCACATATACCGGGATCCTTACGCCGATCCGGGAACTTTTGGCCAGACTTCCTGAATCGCGTGCTCGGGGATACAGGCCGGGGCGGTTCAGCTTTAACCTCAAGGGCGGACGATGTGAGGCATGTGAAGGGGATGGGGTTATCAAGATTGTCATGCATTTTTTGCCTGATATATATGTTATGTGCGAAACGTGCAACGGACGGCGTTACAACCAGGAGACCCTTGATATCCGTTACAAGGGGAAGAATGTATCTGATATCCTCGGTATGAACGTGGAAGAGGCCCTTGATTTTTTTGAAAACATCCCGCCTGTCAGAAATAGGCTGCAGACCCTTTTTGATGTCGGCCTCTCTTATATTAAGCTGGGTCAGTCCTCTGTGACCCTGTCCGGCGGTGAGGCCCAGCGCATCAAGCTTGCGCGGGAATTGTCAAAAAGGGGTACCGGCCGAACTCTCTACATCCTTGATGAGCCGACCACGGGTCTTCATCCGGCTGATATCCAGCATTTGTTGAATGTGCTCGGCCGTCTGGTCGACAGCGGCAATACAGTGGTTATTATTGAGCACAATTTGGATGTAATCAAGATGGCCGATTACGTCGTTGATTTGGGACCTGAAGGCGGTGATAATGGAGGAAGGGTCGTTGTTGTGGGAACGCCCGAGAAGATTGCCCGAAAAATCGGTTCTCATACAGGAAGATACCTGAAGCAGGTCCTGGTGAACGCTTACAATAAATCAGAGGTCTGACAACATAAATGTTGATTTTGTCATTCCTATCTGCTATGTAATATAGGTTGAATTCTGTTAATTTTCAACGAGTTAGAGTGTCCATATTGTGACGGTATAAGGAAAAAATATAAGATTGGATGATTTTTATTACAACATGAAACATAATTGAAAACAATAGGATAAGAGGAATTGCAATATGTCCGACCAGAATGCAAGCGCAACAACACTGGATTCTAAAACGCCGGTTTTCAGAATGCAGAAGCTCTATGTAAAGGATTTGTCATTTGAGAACCCTAATGCGCCTGAGGTGTTTGTTGGTGGGGTTCCTGAACCGAAAGTTCAAATTAACCTGGGAATAAAGAACAAGAAGTTGGAGGCCGAGGATCACTGGGAAGTGGTACTTGCCCTGACTGCCACGGTGACGGACAGCAAGAGTGGAAAGACGCTCTTTATTATTGAGATTGAGCATGCAGGAATTTTTCTTTTGAAAAATATTCCGGAAAAGCGTCTGCCTGTCGCCCTGGCCGTGGATTGCACCACTCTCATGTTTCCGTTTACCAGGCAGATTGTAAGTCAGATATCTGTAGACGGTGGATTTATTCCGTTTCTCATGGAGCCGGTGAATTTTCTTGCCCTTTTTGAGAATTCAATAAAGAAAAAGCAGCAGGAGAATCAACATTGATGCACCCCGGATATTATCTGTCCGGGAAAGAGGCATTTATGAACGTAGGTCCCGGGTATGAGGTTGTCCGAGAATAGCAATTTTTTTTAAATCGAGCCATTTTTAAAAAATAAGCACAGTCATCTGTATGATATTACGAGCAATATTTTTTTGAAAATAACGAAGAGTTGGGGGGAAGGGCATTCTCGGACAGCCTCCTAGGATACGGTCCGTAAAGTAAAGAATGCGGTTCTATTTTGGAATCGTATATTAGGATATGACTCAGTCGGTTACCGGAATTAAAGTGGACTGGAGAGAGAAATGGTAGACACCAGTATGAAAATACTCGTGATTGACGATGATACAACCATGCGGCGCATTGTAAAAAATCTTTTGTCACAGATCGGTTTTACAAATATCACCGAGGCTGAGGACGGTCAGGTCGCGCTCGATGCTCTTCAGGGTGAAGGCGGATTCGGCCTGCTGATTTCTGATTGGGATATGCCCAGGATGAACGGTCTGGAACTTCTTCAGATTGTCCGGTCTGACGAGAATTTCAAGACCCTGCCTTTTATTATGGTGACAGCCAAGGATTCCAGAGAGGATATTCTTGAAGCCGTTAAGGCGAGAGTCAGCCAGTATATTGTTAAGCCCTTCACTGCCCAGGCCTTGAATGAAAAGATCCAAATGGTCCTTCAGGGTTGAGGGGTTTTAGATCTTATTATAAAAATCATCCATCAGGCTGCTTACCGCTTTGCGGACGGATGTGTCAAACAGGGTAACAGCTTTACGGTCTGCATATATACTTTTCGGAGCTGCATCGACCTCGGTTCGATTTGTCCAGATTACCTTTCCTGTTTCCGTATTCTGTACCCATATCCTAAGATGAACAACAGCCTGTGGCGTATCTCCGTAGACATCGCCTATGTTTCCGATTAAGTCGTAATCGTCTGATTTGGCGATTCCGAATATGAGTCGTGTGGCAGTGCGGTAAATGAAGGGCAGAACTCCCTGTCTGGCCGGACACCAGATATTTTCCTGTCTTAAGGTATATTCGATAATCCTGCCGCGCAAAACATAGTCCGCTTCGAAATCGCGGCCGATCCTGGTGATCATTTTTTTGTCCATGCGATTGTGCATGTTTGGTCCTTCCATCGGATTATTCACACTCACCAGCCTTGGATAGTTGAGTCTCTTTTGCTGGTTGATCAGGCCTCTGATCTCGTCGTTCATTTTGTCGGACCATCCCGATTCAAGTTCTCTTTCCAGGTTGCTGAGTTCGGCCCACTGATGCTTATATGGAGAACTTACGGACTCGATTAATTGGTTGTCAACCAGGTAACCGAACACATCTTCCTGTACCGGCACCATGAATCCCCTGGATGTCAAGGTGTCGGTGAGAGATTCCATGATAGCCAGATTTCTCATGCTTGCAGCCTTGACATCCTCGGCATATGAATAGTCTGCGAACGGCAGGACCACGATTGTTTTGTCCGGGCTGCCGACTTCGGCAGGACTGCTCTGTGGAGTTAGTGGTCTCTCTGTCACGATCTGGCCGCATCCTGTTACAACCAGGGCTAAAATTCCACAAAGTAGCATTTTCATAGCTGCCATAATTGTCTCTCCTTGACCTTAGAACAATATTTCTTAGTTATGGATGGACACCCTATAATTTTTTTGCTACGAAGTTATAGTATTATCTGAGGCCGAAGCAAAATTACGAGTTCAGTCTTAAGTTCTTGGTCGGATGTGCTGGAAAATAGTTTGTTTATCAGGGGGAGTTCGCCCAATATGGGGACCTTGTTTCCCTGTTTGCTCTTTGTATTGTCGATAAGACCGCCTACCACCAGCATTTCTCCGTTTTTAACACGTACGGTAGTATTCAATTCTCTTACATTAATCACAGGCAGACCAACCGTGCCTGATCCAAAATTTGCATAAGGCACCGGTTTTTCAAGCTGAGAAGTGACAGGAGTCATGCTCAGAATGATCTCATCATTTTCCATAATTGTGGCAACCACCGACAGCCCAAGCCCGGACATCACAGTCGCTGTTGTGACACTGTATGTGATTACGCCTTCATCCACAGTCGTTGTAACGGAGTCGATAAAACGGGTATTTTCTCCAACGCTGATCAGCGCGGCCTGACCATTCATTACATTGATTCTGGGGTTTGCCAGCACGTTGGTTTTTCCCTGAGTGTTCAGTGCGTCAATAATGATTGAAAAATCCTTCATACCAAGGGCGCCTGGTTCAACGGCAAAGGTCTGGAGGATTCCACCTGAGTCCCGCCATATCTGCCCATTCTGTCCAAGCGCCATACGGAAATTCAGGTTGAAATCCTGAAGCAGGTTGCTCCAGTCGATACCTCTATCTTTTTGGTCTCGCATGGTGACTTCGATAATCTTGGCCTCAATGGAGATTTGCCTGTAGAGTTCCGTTTTCAGATTATCCAGATAATCGGCAACTTTTTCCAGCAAAGGCCGGGGCGCGGTTACGGTGATCAGCCCGATCGGTTTGTCTATTGTATAATATCCCTGGGCTGCCGCCCTGGTGTACGTAGCAGGGGCGCTCTGCGTGGAGTCTTCCCCTGATGTATCATCCGAAGACTGGGGTCCCATCTGGATCGTGGTCTGTGAATCAGAAGACCATATTGAGAGCACCTTATCCAGGTTTGAGGCAATATTGTCCCATATATCAAAGGTGTTGGCATCACTGGTGAGTTGCATATTGCCAGTCATATTGTTACCTTCTCCGCCGCCCAGTACATCACCGCCAACACCGAATGCATAAGTGGTTGAGAGGAACGGCATGGCAATGTGAAATTTTCTTGTTTCCTTGTATTTCACAACAATCGTGTTGCCCTGAATTTCACAGAAGTAGTCCACCTGACGCAACAGATTGTCAATTGCCTTGTAAAAATCATCATCCGCCCTGATATCCACATCAACGGGTACGTACTGGTCCACGTCACTGGACCAGCTGATGTTCATCTCTTTTAGTGAGGCCAGCCGTTTGAGGATGTCACGGAGTGGGACGAGTCGCGTTGTTGTGCTGATATTCGCTCCAACTACAAGAACCGGCTCTTTGTCATCAAGGCCTGCATTGTCGGCATCTAATGATTTTACTTTATAAGCAGGTTTCTGATAGTGAACCGGCAACTGGTCTTGCTTTTCGTTATCGGATGGACTCTCATGGCGTAACTCTGTTTGTTCCAGGGGGGCAGGAGTCTCTAATCCGGGGGTTTGTTGCCCGGCCTTGTCTCCTGATGGCGGAGACGACGACATTCGGGCGCAACCGAACAGTACGGCCAGCAGTGTGATGACAATTAATACGTGATTTATGTGACTTATTTTTTTTGCCATGGAATTTATTCTCCTCATTTTAGGACGTACACCATTTAGTTCTGCCCGGCGTAACCGTTCACCAAGGCTACGAACTTACGGGAACCCGAGGCATGTGTAAGTGTTTGCAGATGCGGTACTTGTGAACACTTACCGTCCGGCCAGGGCAATCCGTCCCTTAATGTACCGCTTCAGGTCTCCGGGGATTTCGAAACCGGAGAGAAGAACGGCTCGATATTCTTCAACCGCTTTTTGCTCGTCACCCTTTTTATCGTAAAGCCTGGCTTTGGCAACCATAGTCTCCATGGAATCGCCATACAGCTCTTCATTTTTGCCAAGGAGTTCCAGAGCCCTTTCAATTTTCAGATTTTCTTCACAGAATGCGGCATAACTGATCAGTGCCTCGCTGGTAGGCCGTGCAACCTGGATTGCCTGTTCAAAATATTTCCCGGCTTCCTGCGTTTTTTTCATATTGGCCAGGCCGATGGCGGCCTTAAGGGCGGCATCTTCATTGTCAGGTTCGAGCATAAGCGCGGCCTTGGAATAGTGTATCGCCTTGGCGTTCATATTCAGATGGACAAGACAGAGTGCCCCGATTCTGTTGGCCAGCCGTACGTTTTCAGGCCATTTGGAAAAGGCCTGTTCGTAAAGTTCCAGCGCCTTGTCAAAATCTTTTTTTCTGTCCATGCCCTTTGCCTTATGAATCAGTTTTTTTGCGGCTATGATATTGGCAGGCGTCTCCTTCTGTCTTGTTATCGTGATCTTATCTGATGAAGTTTTTACACCTTTGTCCTCCTGGATGGAGAGTGCTCTTGCAGGAGGCTTAGGCCAGGAAAATCCCTTGTTTTTGGGCGATATTACAATGGTATTGAACTGCTCTTCTTTTTCCAGGTCTTTCAGGTTGAGGATAATATCAAGCGCAAAATCCCATGGCACGTCTTCTAAGGCAAGGGTCAGGGTGCCGCCCACTCCCTGGGCAATAACGATGTTTAACCCGCTGATCTCCCCGAACAATCTGAACACATTGTGAAGATCGATCTTGAAAAAGTCAACGGTTATCCTCTGTCTGGTGAAGCCTGCCTCTGCAAAGGCGTCATAAACGGGCTTAACCGGCCTTATACCGGCCGGGGCCGACTTGACCTGCGGGGAGGCGGTTTTTGGTTTTGCAATTTTCGGCTTATGGATTTTTTTCGTGGGGGCTTGCGGGACTTTTGCAATTGCTGCCGGTTTTAAGGTTGGAACAGGTTTGATTTCCTGGTCGGAATCAGCCTCGGCAACAGGAGCTGATCCTGAAATTGTCACCAGCAGGCCGTCGGGCCTGGTCGTGATGTCGTATTCAAAGAGTTTTTCAAGGCCGGAATCAAAAACAATACGCACACCGTCACCACGGCGGGCTATTCTGATTTTGGATAACGCTGTTCCGATTTTTTGTATTGGCTGCAAGCCCTGGGCCTTCACCCCATGGATATCGATGTACATCCGGTCCGGCCGACCTGCTGCCTTTGGCAGACCGGCCCATTTGTAATCACTGATAGGTCCGTCTGCTTTGATATACACACTGGTTTCGCCGGGAGAAGGCATTATCTCAATATTATTAATAACCGTGGCATGATCTTCGGCCGGTTCGGCAAGGGCTTCCTTTGTTTCAACGGATGGTGGCGCCTCCACTTCAGGCAGGGCTTTTACTT
Organism: Pseudomonadota bacterium; assembly: GCA_030635485.1. Taxonomy (GTDB): domain Bacteria; phylum Desulfobacterota; class Desulfobulbia; order Desulfobulbales; family DAOVYS01; genus DAOVYS01. Next base: position 8,704 of record DAOVYS010000023.1, read on the forward strand.
CCGGCTTCGTTGCAGTTTGTTCCTCTTTCTGCTGCATAGCCACCGCGCTGGACGAAAATTTTACTATAATATTATTCCCGTCTCTTTCGACCTGATATTCCTGATCATTTGCAAGGAAGATCTCGATTCTCGTAATTAGAGGTTCCTGGTCGTCCATGACCCGACCCTGGATCTGGGAAACAGGTCCCTGTTTCATGTCCAGCGGCAGATCCACGCTTTCTTCAAGGGAGGCGTCGGCAATATCCAAGATTACGCGCAGCGGGTCAAACATTTCATACATGGTATATGTGGGCGGGGAATTTCCATGAATACTCAGGAAATAATGATTTGCCTCTTGCGCAAATTTTACTTTGGAAATCGTATAGGCGGTATCCGGTTTTTTCATTGATCCGGAATCTTCTGTTGCGGCCCTCGATTGGCCTGTGGATTCTGTTTTCCCTGTCGGGCTGTCTGCGGGAGACGCATTTATCCAAGTTGCCGGAGTGAAGAAAAAGGCAATTGAAAATATCAGCAATGTCAGGGTGCGAATTTTTAGGGTCATAATCTCTTTTCCCCCTCTTTCCTTAACGCCATTTCCAGTATTTTGGATCGTTTTTTCCCGGTCGGACTTGTGTAGGTCTGTTTGATAATGACAATATTGGAAACAATTCTGTCAACAATGCCGGAACGGCCGATTTTTATCCCCTGGCGCAATATATACCCTTTTCCGGTAGAGTCCTGTACCATGGCAAAAGGCTCCTTTTCCGTAAAGGCAATGGCCACCAGGTTTAATTGGCCGGGTTCAAATTTTCTCATTCCTGTCAGTTCTTCAACAGTCGGACCGATTGTAGCCTTAGCCACCTTTGGCCTTACAAAGGGTATAAAGGGATCCGTGCGTCCCTCCCGTTTGTAGACAAAGGAATCTTTGCCGTCAAAGAGAAGAAATTCCGGAATCTCGGGATTCTCAATTGTCTGATTGTGCTTCTGGGGTGCGACCTCTCCGGGGTGCTGTTTCTGCTCAGGCATGGCAATAGTAGTTGATGAGGTGAGCAGGGTCACAATGCAGGTCGACATTAAAAGGCACAGCCTTATCCACTGGTAACCTGTTGTTTTTTTGATGCTATTTTTCATCAGTGGGCTCTAGGAATCTGTATGTAACCAGATTGACATTGGTATTAAGAAGCATCTCTCCTTCAACTAGGTTCGGTCCCCCCATGTTGAGACTTGAAACCGACACAATACGAGGCAGTTTACTCACCTGGTCAAGAAAAGTTCCCACATTGTGATATGGCCCCCTGACCTGAATATCTATCGGTATTTCCGCGTAGAATTCTTTAAGAGACTCTCCTTTTGGTGTAAATGAGATAAAATCGAGGCCGGCGTTGGTCCCTTCGCTTGAAATATTGGTCAGAAGTGAAGGGATCTCCTTTTGCTGAGGCAAAAGGAGCGAGGCATGTTTGAATTTCACTTGTGTGTTCTCAAGTTCCGCCTTGTGCTTGTCGAATTCGGCAGCAGTTGCCTCGATCTGTCTTACTTCAGCTTCAAGCTTGGTTTTATTCTTTTTTAGCCTTTTGATTTTTTTGGAATTGGGTGAAAAAAGGAGAAAGTAATAGGCAATCAGAGGGATTATAAGGGCCACGGCAACTATTCCGTATTTGTGCTTGACCGGAAGAGTGACGATCTTTGTCTCCAGAAAGGAGTCAAAGGCGGCCTTTAGTTTATCCAGGGATACTGTTTTATTCACTGTTCGCCTGCACTATTATTGTTGCCTTGCCCGGAATCAGATTCCTCTGTTTCCGGTTCAGGTGTTGTGACAACCAACGTCATTGAAAATGATTTTAATTTTTGGCCTTGAATTACCGTTTGTGATGATTTTTTGAGGTCAGCGCTTGCAAAAAATGGTGAGTCGGTCATCTTTTTCATATACGCGGCAATAGTGGCGTTATCCAGTGCCACGCCACTAATCCGTAACTGGCCTGACGACTGCTGCAGGCTTTTCAACCAGATTCGGTTGGCCGGAGGGTTGTCGGCTGTCTCATCCAAGACCCGTACCGTGACCTGGGAATCCATCCTGAGTTGCTTGATTACGTCGAGTTTGGTCTCTAGGTTAAGTTTGGCCTGTTTCAACTCTTCTATCTGTTTCAGAATGTGTTGGTTTTCAGCCTTCTTTTTTTCCAATTTTTTGATCTGACCACTGATTTTGTTTACGGTCGTTGTCATTGACCATGAGTGTCCTCCCAAACAGAGGCCAAGAAACGCGAGCATAAGTATAAAGCACAGGATTTCGTTACGGGCCTTGATCCGTTTTTTTATCTGCTTTACTGGAAATAGATTTATCTGGATCATGTGCGATTATAAGTAACTGTTCACCAGGGATACGAACTTACGGGACCCCAGGCATGTAAGCGTTTACCAGTGCTCCAGCTGTACGCGCCCAACGGAAGTGCCCTTGGGGTATGATCAGGGTGAGTGACTATAGCCATTCTATGTCGCTTGCCCTGAGCGCGTGCAGATGGGGTGCTGGTGAACGCTTACGGATTATAAGGCAACCGGTCTTGTGGCCAGCCCGGCGCATATTGCCATTTCAGGGGCAATATGCGCCAGGTAGTCAGGGTCGATTGCACTGCTGTCAATTGAGGCCTTGGAAAAAGGATTAAAGATTTCAACAGCTATTCCTGTTTCCTGTTGGAAAAACCGGCTCAGCCCGTTTATTCTGGCTCCGCCGCCGCTCAAGATCAGTTTTGCGATGCTTTGATTAGGGTAATTTGAGAAATAAAAATCCAGTGCCCGTTTTATCTCGGTGCTCCACTGTGTACATGCGCTTACAAAGATTTCTTCCAGCCTTTCCTGTCTGTCTCCCGGCTCAACCTGTCCGATTTTCAGCGCCTCGGCATCTTCATACGACATGTCGAAGGCGGACTGGATTTGTTCAGTAATCTGCCTGCTTCCAAGAACAACGTCACGTGCCAGTATGGAGGTTCCCGAAGAAATAACGTTGATATTCATCTTCGAGGCCCCGATGTCTATAAGGGTCACGTTTTCATCAAGGCTGAAGTTGGCTTCATAGGCATTCTCCAGTGCAAAAGCATCGACATCAACTATCACTGTTTTTAAACCCACGGAATCGAGCATGGTCAGATACTCGTCAACCACCTCTTTTTTTGCAGCAACAAGCATTACGTCCGTGCGGTTTTCATCTCCCGTATTGGTCTTTAAATCCTGGAAATCTAGATAGACGTCCTCAATATCAAAGGGAATATACTGTTCAGCCTCGGACTGGATGTGAGATTCCATTTCCGCCTGGGTCATAACCGCAAGATTGATCTTTTTGACGATGACCGAGTATCCGGAAATGGAAATGGCGATCTTTTTGCCCTTTACACCGAGGTTGCGGACAAGAGATGATATTGCCTTTGCAACAGCGGCAGGTTCTTGGAGGACTCCGTCTCTGACGCTGTCAGGCGGCATAACCGAACTTCCAAGGCTTACAATTTTGAGGCCGCTGTCGGTTTCAGACATCTCGCATATCTTGACCGCATGCGAACCGATGTCAAGACCTATGGAGAGTTTCTGTTTTTTTAGAAACGGAAGATTGAAGCGGCCCATAACGTGATAGTCCTTTGCGTCGTAGCAATTTTCACTTTTTACGATAGTGCTATATTATATAAAAGGGGTAAAAAAAGAATATGTCAAGCATAAATTTTCCCTTACCCGCCGATATTTCAGAAAAAATATACAAATTTTTTATGAATGGCGGTTGTTTTTTGGAATTTGTGAGACGTTCTTTCGAAGAAAAAATTATGTTTTAATTCAATATGTTGTGGTTTTACTGTTGTAGTAGCACAATATATAGTGGTTGGCTGGAGATAAGATGTTCTGCCGGCAGACCACTGTTTTTGATATAAATATTTTTTCCATAGCAATATTTTGAAACAATAGTCGCAAAATAGAGAGACGTTCTTCATGTTATATAAATGTTACTGCACAACCATACCTGCTGTCGTCTCTTTTCGGATAATTCCGCCTTTTCTTCAATTTTTTTGGAATTTGTGAGCCTGCATGTTTTTAAGAATCGTCTAATTTCAGTGTTCACCGTAAACGTAGGACGTTACGGCAACGAGGTGATTTTTCGTGTTGCGCTGCCTGTGACCCCTTACGAGTCTTTATAATTTTTCCAGGCAGACAGGCAAAGCTTCTTGAGTTTTTTACTGTTTTGGTTTAATTTCCCGGACGGTCTGTGTATGTCAGGCTGGACAAAAAATAAAAATATCGGAACACGAAATTAATTTAAGGGTTCGCTCAGAAATAAATTTACATTTTCCGGTGTCGATGCGCCTGCATGGCAAGGCGCGAGGAGGGCGAATAGCAGGGCTATTTAACCGACGAGCAACGAAGCCATGCAGGATGGATCGGCGCATTTAAAATGTGAAGTTATTTTTGAACGAGCCCTAAGGGAAAATTCAGGTGTTATCCAGTCGGCAGGAATCTCAGCGTAAATCTACCTTAAGGGAGACAATCGAGGCCGTATTCATTGCCTTGATTGTAGCCCTGTTTATTCGAACGTTCGTGGTACAGGCCTTTAAGATCCCGTCCGGTTCCATGATTCCCACGCTTCTGATCGGTGATCATATCCTTGTCAGCAAGTTCGTCTACGGCATCAAGAACCCGATTACCAGAAAGACGTTGATTTCCATCAGTGAGCCTGAACGTAATGATGTTATAGTGTTTAAATATCCGGTTAATCCAAATCAGGATTTCATCAAAAGAGTAATAGGTGTTGCCGGAGACCGAATCGAGATACGGGACAAGCATGTATATGTGAATGGGAAATTTTTTGAGGTTGAGAACGCAATTCATCTTGATTCGAAAATCATAAGCGGAGATCTTCAGCCGCGTGACAACCTGGGCCCCATAACCGTTCCTGAAAATTCGCTTTTCGTGATGGGAGACAACAGGGATAACAGCCACGACAGCCGGTTCTGGAAATTTGTGGATCTGGATGCGGTCAAGGGTAAGGCCTTTATCATGTATTGGTCGTGGAACCGGGAAAATTTTTCAGTGCGGTGGAATCGTATCGGTGACATAATTCACTGAGCATCCCAAGGGCATTTACTTTGCTGCACGCGTGCAGATGGGGTGCTGGCGAACCGTTTCCTTAAATTTATTAAGAGGAATGCGATGGCAGTAAAGCAACGTTTTGACCACAGGCACATTCTCAGTCTGGAGGATCTTTCCGAAGCTGATATCTGTCTGATTCTTCAAACTGCCGAGTCTTTGAAAGAGATATCGGAACGCTCGATTAAAAAGGTTCCCACACTCCGTGGTAAAACCGTGGTCAACTTTTTTTTTGAGCCGAGCACCAGAACCCGCCTCTCCTTTGAAATTGCTGCAAAAAGGATGAGTGCTGATACTTTTAATATCTCGGCATCAACGAGTTCCATTCAGAAAGGGGAAACCCTGATCGACACGGCCAGAAATATCATGGCCATGAATCCGGACGTGATCATAGTTCGCCATTCCTGTGCAGGTGTGCCTGGAATACTTGCGGATAATATCGACGCCTCGGTTATCAATGCCGGGGATGGGATACACGAGCATCCAAGCCAGTGCCTGTTGGATATGATGACGGTCAGGCAAAAAAAAGGAAAAATAGATGGTCTGACCGTTGCGATTGTGGGTGACATCAGCCACAGCCGGGTTGCACATTCCAATATTATTGGATTTTCAAAAATGGGCGCAAAGGTCCGGGTGTGCGGTCCCTCCACTATGATCCCGATCGGGATTGAAGAGATGGGGGCAAAGGTCTACGGTTCGCTTGAGGAGGCAATTGACGGCGTGGACGTGGTGATGGCTTTGAGAATTCAGAAGGAACGTCAGAAAGATCCTCTGATCCCATCATTCAGAGAGTATTCCCGTTTTTTCGGCATCACGAAGCGCAATATCGGCGCGGCGAAACCGGATGCGCTGATCATGCATCCCGGGCCGATGAATCGAGGGGTTGAACTGGATCCTGACTTGGCGGATGGGCCACGTTCCGTGATTCTTGATCAGGTGACCAATGGTGTTGCCGTCAGAATGGCTTTATTATACCTGATCCTGGGAGGTGATTGATTATGACCGGCAAGGCTCCCATGACGAGTTTTCAGAAAATGAGAGGCGGTGATGCATCTCTTGACGCACCATTACTTTTTAAAAACGGCAGAATCATTGATCCTGCAAATAGGTTGGATTTAAATGGGGACCTTTTTATTGAGAATGGAAGGATCTCATGGGTGAGGCCGTCTGACAAGGAATCGTCCACAGTGCCGGATGATACGCGCACTATTGATCTTGACGGCAGATGGATACTTCCCGGTTTCATTGACATGCACGTGCATCTGCGGGAACCTGGCGAGGAGTATAAGGAGACCATTGAAAGCGGCTCAAAATCGGCTGCGGCAGGAGGTTTTTGTGGTGTGGCCTGTATGCCTAACACGATTCCTGTGAATGATTGTGAGGCAGTGACCTCATTTATTAAGGCCAGGGCGCGTAACGGTTATTGCCGGGTTTATCCCGTGGGCGCAATCAGCAAAGGCGGAAAGGGAGAGGCCCTTGCTGAATTTGGTGAAATGAGAACGGCAGGCGCTGTTGCAGTCTCTGATGATGGTCGTCCTGTCAGTGATAGTCAGTTAATGAGAAGGGCGCTTGAATACTGTGCCTGCCATAACCTCTTGCTCATATCGCATTCGGAAGACCTGAATTTAAGCCGGAACGGTGTTATGAACGAAGGCCCTCTTTCCACAAAGATGGGCCTGCGGGGCATTCCGAGATCCGCCGAGGAGGTCATGGTTTATCGCGATCTTTCTTTGGCTGAATTTGCGAAGCGTCCGGTTCATATTGCCCATGTGAGTACCAGAGAATCGGTGAGCCTGATTCGAAGGGCCAAGGCCGGAGGCTGTCCGGTGACCGCTGAGACGGCTCCTCATTATTTCACGCTTACCGAGGATGCTGTAGAAGGTTATAACACCAGGGCAAAGATGAGTCCGCCTTTGCGAACAGGCGATGATGTCGAGGCAATCCGGGAAGGGCTTAGGGATGGAACTATTGACGCGATTGCAACCGATCACGCCCCGCACAGCGATTTTGAAAAGGATGTGGAGTTCGAATTTGCGGCAAACGGTATAATTGGGCTGGAAACCGCAATACCGCTGGCTCTTGCCTTGGTAAGGGATGAAATATTCAACGTTACGAGGCTGGTCGAACTTCTGTCTCTCAATCCAGCCCGGATTCTGGGTGTTGAAGGCGGTTCTTTAAGTCCCGGTTCCCGTGCTGACGTAACGGTCATTGATCCGGATACGGAGTTTGTCTACACCAAGGAGGAAGTAGTCTCAAAAAGCAGAAATTCGCCGTTTTTGGGCAGTGAGTTGAAGGGCAGGGCTGTACTCACTATTGTCGGGGGGAGGATTACCTTTTGCGGTGAAGAATTCCAGCGGTAGAAAAGGACTCTCTACCCCTTAATATCAAGAAGGCTGCCCAGCATCTCGTCCTGAATCTGGATTGACATGATGTTGGCCTGGTAGAAGCGTCTGCTCAACATCATGTTGGGGAGTTCGTAGGTGAGCTCTACGTTGGATTTCTCTACCAGGGTTTCACCTTCAGACGTCTGCTCGTAGACAAGTGGTCCGGGGGTCTCGATTCTCTCCACATTGGGCTTAACTCCCTGAGGTTCTGCTTCCTCAAGAGTTACCCTGGTTTTCTTGTATCCATCCGTATTTATGTTTGCCGTGTTATTTGCCGAGGACTCGGCTTTTTTCTCAAAAGCGTGCAATCCCGCCAGCGCTGAATTTATTCCGGAGATCATTTTTGCGGCCCTCCTTCTTATTCGCTCCTGTCGCCAGGCATTTGAGCAGTTGAAACTATACCTGGTAAAAAATCGGCAATTTCCACCTTATATTATTGCTTGTCGGCATTCTTTTCCGGAAACTTGAATTTTTTTTATTTTTTTTAAAAAAAATTTGTGTAACTATCAAAAGTGGAATGTATTGTTGGTTGATGCCGTTTTTTTAGCCCCCTTTAGGAGAGTTGCCATGAAGGAAGCTGATCTTTATGAAGTGGTAGACCAGGAAAAACAGTTGGTTCAGTGCCATTTATGCAATCACCATTGCCTGATAAAGGAGGGAAGCCGGGGGCGTTGCCGGGTGCGGGAAAATCAGGCCGGAAAACTCCAGAGTCTGGTGTACGGACGGCTCGTCAGCGAACATATAGACCCTATAGAGAAAAAGCCTATATTTCACTTGAAACCGGGGTCGCTTTCATATTCAATTTCCACTGTGGGTTGCAATTTTAAATGTCTGCACTGCCAGAATTATGAGATATCACAGTACCCGCATATGCATTCAGGTCGAATCCCCGGGACAACCCGTTCGCCGGAATCAGTCGTAACCGCTGCAGCGCAGCAGAATTGTCAAAGTATCAGCTACACTTATGTTGAACCTACGATCTTTTTTGAATTTGCATATGAGACATCCCAACTGGCAAATGCGGCTGGAATAAAAAACGTATTTGTCAGTAACGGCTATACAAGTCCAGAGGCCACAAGAAAGATCGCTCCTTATCTTGATGCAAACAATATCGACCTAAAAGCATTCAGTGAAAAATTTTATCATGATGTGTGCGGGGCTAAGCTTGCCCCTGTCCTGAAAACTATAAACCTTATGAAGGAGCTGGGAGTGTGGGTGGAGGTGACGACCTTGGTCATTCCAGGATGGAATGATTCAGACAATGAACTCAAAAGTATTGCTGATTTTATTACAGGTATTGATCCCGATATTCCATGGCATGTAACGAGATATTATCCTACCTATAAAATGACGGATCGTCCTCCGACATCAGTGGCTGACCTGCTTCGGGCACGGGAGATCGGGCTTGAGGCCGGCTTGAAATATGTCTATGTGGGAAATATTCCGGGTCAAGGCGGCGAAGACACCTATTGCCCGAGTTGCAAAAAGGTCGTCATCCAGCGGACCGGATACCGAATTCAGACTGTAAACCTTGTTAACGGCGCCTGCAACTTTTGCGGTGCAACCATTGCCGGAATATTTTGAGTCGGCTAGAGCTGCAATACGTTCACCGAATGCCCGATATTCCCCATTTGATCATGGTTTTGAAGAAAGGAGACAAATGAGGTCAACGGCAGATGGTCGCTTGGTTCACCCCTTTTTTCGCCATTCCGGTATAAAGACCGTTCCCCCTGATAGGCAAATCCTTTGGTAAGGGGTGAACGGCATCAAAGCGAAGACCGTCAATCAGTGTCCGTTAAGAAGTTGCATAAAAAAAAGCCCGACACTAAAGTGCCGGGCTTTTTCCATCTGGCGGAGAGAGAGGGATTCGAACCCTCGGTGGAGTATAACCCCCACACTCGCTTAGCAGGCGAGCACCTTCAGCCGCTCGGTCATCTCTCCGGGAAAGGAAGTCTGTTTGTAACTGTTCTGCAGCACTCCATAGGAAGACAATCAGGTCGCCCAGCATACTGATGATGTATAGCTGATCAACCTGCTTGCCTCCCTATGCTATGAAGCGCCCCGCAGGAAGTGCCCTTGGGGTGCGCTGCAGAACAGTTACAGTTCGGTGGTTTTAGCTATATTTCGGCATCACGCTGAATAGTTACGATTAATCAACGAGACCTCTTCCGAGGAAGATGGCTGATCCAACATAAATTGCAAACAAGCAGTGCAGGCAATCAACATCCACAAAATATCTAC
>DAOVYS010000090.1 GCA_030635485.1 Pseudomonadota bacterium
GTCGGCAGTGGCCACTGGAGGGTTATTTGTCTGATTTACTGTGATGGTAACGGAACCTGTGGCGGAACCGCCCTGACCGTCTTCGATCTGATATGAAAAGGAATCGCTTCCGTAATAATCAGGCGACGGCGTGTAGACTACGCTGTTTCCGCTGATTGCAGTTGTGCCGTGTGCAGGTGAAGCGGCAAAGGCAAGGGTTAAAGTGTCTCCGTCCAAGTCGCTGTCGTTTGAAAGTACTGCAATGGAGACAGTTGCATTTTCATTGGTATCTGCGGAGTCAGATGCTGCGGTCGGCGAATCGTTAACCGGTGAAATTGTAACAGAGACAGTGGCTATATTTGAATCCGCCTCTCCATCATTTACCTTGAAAGTGAAAGAGTCGGTTCCGTTGGCATTTGCAATCGGCACATACTGAAAGGCGCCTGATGATGGATTGGTTATCGATGCCTGGCCTTTGGAACCGTTGCTGACGATGGAATATGTCAGGCTGTCCCCATCCTGATCGCTTGCAATCAGGTACAGGGCAACTGTAGTGTCTTCATCTGTCTGCAGTGAAAGGCTGCTTGTCACAGGGGCGGCGTTTTCGTTTACCTGATATGTGAATGGGAATTCTGTGGAGAAAGCGCTTTCGGTTGAGTCTTCATAAGCAGTAATTGTGAATATGCCGGGGCCTGAGTTTAAGTTGGCTTCACAAGTCAATTCCTGTACATTGGGATCATTGGTTTCGCATCCGGGGATTTGGACGCCGTCGAGATATGCCTTGAATCCGGCTGGGGCTGAAAGTGATCCAGTATATTCCCAGGTAAAGGTGACCAAAACGTTTCCGGAAAGTCCTGGGTTGCCGCCCTGGCTGATCTCTGTTCCATCGAGGATTCCATCGTTGTCAGAGTCAGGATCCAGGAGGTTTATAATCCCGTCGGAGTCAAAATCGGTGTTCCAGCTCGAGCTCCAGTAAGCCAGTTCGTCGCCGTCATTGATTCCGTCGTTGTCAGAGTCGGCAACAGCTGGATTGGTTCCGTATATCTCGGTTTCGTCGGTGTCTGAGATTCCGTCATTGTCTGAATCCGGGGCATTATAGGTTCCTGGATCGGTTCCCTGGCTGATCTCTGTCCCGTCAAGGATTACATCGTTGTCAGAGTCTGAATCCAGGAGGTTCAGGATTCCGTCGCTGTCTGAGTCGTCGTTCCATTTGGAGCCCCAGTAAACCAGTTCGTCGCCGTCGTTGATGTTGTCGTTGTCCGTATCCGCGATGCCGGGATTGGTCCCGTAAACAAGCGCCTCATCAGTGTCTGAGATTCCATCATTGTCCGTATCCTGGGCAGCATAATAAAAAGGATAAATTATGGAAAAAGGGCTTTCATTGGAAGCGTCAAATGCTGTGATCGTAAAATTGTTAATACCTTCCTGCAATTCAACCTCACATGTTAACTGCCGCGCGGAAGTGTCAAATGTCTCGCATCCGGGTGGCAGGTTGCCTTCAAGGTATATCCTGAATCCTCCGGGTTCTGATAGTGTTCCGCTGTATTCCCATGAAATGGTAAGTTGAGAAGCCTGGGACGTGAATGTGAACAGGACGAAGAAGAGGAACGAAAGAGGCGGAATTGAAAATTTAGATGACAGCGAGGGGAAAAATTTTAATCGTGACATGAAACCATACATCATGACACCTCCTGATATATTTGATGATGACGTGCGGCACACAGCATCCAGGAGGCGCTGATCCGCCCGGCAGCCCCGCTGCCCGCCTCCGGGTAAGGCCGGAGGATGGGTCGGTGGCTTTGCGTCCCATCCTTTTTTTTGAGGATGGGTTGCCTTTTTCGAGCTTGCTTTACATAGCTTTTAGCAGTGTGTTCTGCAAAAAAAGTGCCAATAGTGTCATTCATGGTCGTTTATTGTAAAAACGTAGAGGGATAAGATAACCCTGCAAAAGGAGTCGCACTGCTATTGAATGCGAAATAACCTTTTGAAATTATTATTGTTGTTGTTCAGGTAGCGCTGTTTATAGCCTTGGTTTCGGGGTAAATTTGAGAATTTGGCGTCTGCCGATTTATTTATTCGGCAGACGCCAAATTTTGTCATGGGCTAAATTTTTTTTACCTCCCCCTCGCAATATTTTTCTTTTTTGGGGAAGTATTTAAAATATTTTAAAGTCAATCAACTCTGCCTTGGAGTATTCTGGTTTACGACCCAGTCAAGCCAATCAGATTGCTTTTCCGAGAAGTCCTTTTTTTTCCTTTCAACAAAGGCGTCCATCGATTCAATGCTGTTAAACGACACTGAGTAGTAACCTTTTGAATATGCGCCGTGACCGAGAAGAGATACTTTTCCACTCTCTTCTACACCGACCATGAGGTCGTGGTTTTTGAAAATCGTTGAATTGCCGACAGTTGAGACGGTACCGAATTTTTCCGTCTGAATATTCTGCTGCATGAAATATCCTATGGCAAGCAACAGGAGAAGTGCGATTACTGAAACGGCTTTTGCAGCCCGACCGTACACTTGCGGATTGAAGATATCCTTTACGGAAAAGGGGACAAATTTGTTAATCGAGCTTGAGATATCCGTTTCCCTGGCAAGGACGGGTTTCACTGCCATTCCTGAAAAGGCCTCTACGTCGGCAATGGCCTGGTCGTCCAGAGGATTTATCATGGCCAGGTTCAATACCTTGTTTTTTTCAAGAGATAATGGCATAACACTGTATTTCCGGCACAAGTACCTGGGCAGTATCTTTTTTGATGCCGGAGAAAATTGATCCTTGATCGCTATAATCGGGACGTCAAGCTGATCCGAAAGGGCTTCCAGAAGCTGGTCGCCTGTGATAAATCCCATCTGGATCAAAAGATAACCCACACGACGGTTTCCTCCGACCTGCAACCGGAGCGCCTGATCTATTTCACTTGGAGTTACTAAACCTTTTTGAACCAAAATTTCGCCGAGGCGTTGTTTAGTGGCCATTTTTTATCTCCTCCTGGTTTTTTGGTCCTGAATCTTTTTTAGAGTCCCTTGAATCTGAACCTGACAACCTGAGTAGTTAAGATTTTTTTTGTGTATATTGGGATCAGAATTCCAAAAATATAGAAATTATTTTCAATAATATTGCAAGATGTGTACCAATGACTATAGTGAAGCGTTTATTTAGTTATTCCGGTTGATTGGTATAGATATATTTGAATTTGATAGAATTTTTTTTCCGGTTTTCCGGAAAAAAAATTCAAATATCCGGAATGAAAACAAGAAAAGCGCCTGACATGGTTTAGACCAGTCGGTTCTCTGCTGTGAACGGTTACAAATATGGCATCAGCTTTTCATATTAATCCTAATGCAAAGGTGACTTGTCCAACCGCAAGGCCGGTCTTTTTTTTGTCCGGCTGGGGATTTGACGGCCGGATAGTCGAACTGGCCGCAACACCGCCGGCATGGCTTTATCCTGCCGGGTTGATCAATCCCTGTTCTATTATCGACGACCTTTTCAGATTTCTTGAAAAAAAACGAATTTTGCGTATCGATTTGGTCGGTTGGTCCATGGGTGCAAATCTGGCCTTTGACTTTGCAAGGGCTTATCCGGAAAGGGTGGCCTCTCTTTATCTTATTTCCATCTGCCGGGAATGGCCTGATATTGAGATCGAACAGGTCCGGGCGGCGTTTTCGCGAGACCCGGCAGCCTTTCTTGTCTCTTTTTACCGAAAATGCTTTCTAGGTTACAGAAAGGCCTATGATCGCTTTGTTGCCGAATTTCAGGAAGATTATATAAACAATATGGATATTACCATGCTTAACACCGGTCTTGATTATATGAAGCAGACCCGGGTGGATGATGCCCATATTGATCTGTTGTCCGGAATGGAGGTCCATTTGATTCACGGCAGAAGGGACATAATCACGCCAATGAATCAGATGCCCGAGTTTTGCTGGGCTGGTCGTGAAATATTGGATCAAGACGGACATATTCCTTTCTTGTCGCAGGATTTTTCTCTTTTAGGGGAGAGGCGGAAAAAAAATATCTGTCGCTGTTTCTCCCGAGCTGCGGATACGTATGATGATTATGCCCATGTTCAGAGGGAAGCGGCGTTTAAGTTGGCGGATCGGCTTGATCTTGGCATGTCGGCGGCGGAATCCATTCTGGAAATCGGATGCGGCACAGGGAATTTCACGCTGTTATTGGCAGGACGATTCCCGGAGGCTGATATCCTTGCGCTCGATTTTTCGCAACCCATGATTGAGGTTGCCGCCCGTAAACTGGCATCATGCGGGAATGTTCGATTCGGGTGCCGGGATGCGGAATATTTTCTGGCAGAGACCGACGAGTCCTATGACCTCATTGCATCAAATACGGCCATGCAGTGGTTTGAAGCGCTTGATACGGCGTTTGTCTGGATTTCGGATCGGCTGAATGATAACGGTCTCTTTTTGTGCTCGATATTCGGGTCTGAGACCTTGAATGAACTTGCGCAGGGGCTTAATGGGCTGCGGGCAGGACGAGAGATAAAGAGCGTGTCCGGGCGATTTTGCGCAAAGGATGAGTTAACAGCCCTGCTTGAAAATTGTTTTTCGTCAGTGGAGATCAAAGAGTTTTGTATAACAATGGAATATGATTCATTGCGTGATCTCCTGGCAAATATTAAAAAGACCGGTACACTCGGGTGGAGGGACTCCTCGCAGCCTGTTTTGACCAGGGGACGCCTTGAACGCTTGGATAAGTGGTTTGCTGAACAAAATCAAGGGTATCATCTCACCTATCAGCTTTTTATTATCAGGTGCTTAAAATGAGTCCAGCAAATGATTTTCAGGTTACGTCCGGGAAGACTCTCTTTGTTACCGGAACCGGCACGTCTGTCGGAAAGACCCGTTTTTGCGGACTGTTTTTGGCTTTTTTAAAGGAAAGGGGCATAGATGCCGGTTATCAGAAATGGGTAAGCACCGGCGGAGAGGTTCCAGCTGATCTTGCACATGTTATGCAGGTTGCTGGAATGAGACCTGATCCTGCTGAGTTGGATTTGCAGGTTCCGTTTCGATTCAGCTTTCCGGCTTCGCCGCATCTGGCAGCGGAAATGGAGGGGCGTGAGGTTGGTTCTGAAACCATTATCAGACGATTTTGCGATATGTCGCAAAAGCACAAAGTCCTTGTTGTTGAAGGTGCAGGGGGGCTTTTAGTGCCCTTGCGCCGGGATCTGTTGCTGGCCGATTTGCTGGCCCGGTTGAAACCGCCTACCCTGATAGTGGCTGGAAGCGGACTAGGCACCTTAAATCACACCCTGCTCACATTAGAAGCCATGAGAAACCGCGGGATTCCCATTTTCGGGATTGTATTTTCCGACACAACGGAAGATGAGGATCCGGTCCTGATCAGGGACAATATGCGAACCATTGCGGAGATCGGCAGGGTGACGGTGTTTGGCCGAATGGAGAGAATCAGTGATCTGGATGAGGCAAAAGCGGCCTTTTTGCCAATTGGTGAGGCAGTTTTAAGAGGAATGGGGTAGGAGTTCTAAAAATGTACCTAAAAATAATACCAGATTGTGTCATAATCCGATACGTTCTCTCCTTTTTTTTCGAGACGTTCCAGGTATCCCAGGATTGGAACGTCCGTATAAAGGTAGGTCTGGTTGTCCGGCGAGATATTTTTCTCCCATGGGTAGAATTCGTAAATCCTTGAACCGTCGGCTTTTATAGAGAGGAGACTGCGATGCTCTCTTGATCTCAGGCAGCATTTCCCGAGTCTTGGAAGGTTGAAAACAGCTTCATCGGTTCTGGCAAGGCCCGGCAGGAATCTGGCCTCTTCTTCCAGTTCCTGTATGAGTCTGGCAATGGGCGCCCTGTAGGCCGATGTCTCCTCCTTGCCTTTGGTGTTGAAGGTATAGTACGGGTCAATCCCGGCCAGCCGGAGAAGCCGTCTGAGGGCTGTTGCTTCAAATCGTCTTGATGAAAAAAATGTGTAAACAAACTGGTTGTAGACTGAAATACCATGTCTGCGCAGTCTGTCAACAGCAGTGATCACATCCGGCGTGATCTCGTATGGATGCTGTACATGGGTGACCACACAGATTTCTCTTCTGCCTGGTATGCGGAACTGTCCGAGCATGTCCGCGAGTCGGGCGGTGACCCGCATGGGCATTGTAACAAGGACTCTGGTCCCTATTCTGATCCGTTCAATCGTTGGAATTGCCGCCACCTTTTCGAGTATTTCCATGATGGTGGAGTCTCCCATGGCTAACGGATCCCCGCCTGTCACAAGGACTTCGTGAATAGAGGGGTGTTCGCTGATCCATTTGATCGCCGCATTGATCCTCTCCATGCCGGCAAACGCGCCCTTTGCCATGGCATTGTCAATTTCCCAGTTCCGCTGGCAGTATACGCATATCTGGGGACAGGTGTTAAATGGTTTCAAGATCAGAATAGCCGGATAACGGCGTGTGATCAGGTCAAAGGGAGAGGTGTCCTTTTCACCCATGAAATCGAGAGTGGATCTCTCTTCCACCGCTGAAATCTTTCTGACGTAATCGAGTGGCGGCAGTACCTGGGCACGGACCGCCATGTCCCGGCCCGTCTCTTCATCATCCATCAGGGAAAGGTAATATGGAGTGATGCCAAAGGGCAGTCCGGCGCGGCGGGCCTCGGAAACCGCCTCTTTCTCTTCGTCGGTCAGCATGACCAGCTTGTCCAGTTCATCAACATCCCGAATAATGTTCCTGATGTGCCAGTGCCAGTCCTGCCAGTCTTCGCTGGATGCACCAAGCACGTCTAAAATTCGGTCGCGCCTTTTATTGCGGCGGATGATCGCATCATCATTAAGCCCGGATTCGTATCTGTTGATCCATTTGTCAACTTCTTCCCACAGTACATCCAGACGGTTCGATTTTTCAATAGCCGCAGACCTTCCTGAATCGAGTTTCGAAGGTGGCGCTGGAATTTTATTGAAATCTTTTCTCGGTTCATGTTCCCTGGGAGTGAGCCCGATTAAGATATGGTAAAGTTCCGCATAAAAGGCTGGTTTCAGATCAGGTCTGGGAATTTCATGGTTGATATCCCAGATGGCCTGGGCAACGCTGCATCCCGTAAGTTCATCTGAATTTTTTTTCAACATATTTCTCAGAACCAGGGCGCAACCACGAATTCTTGTCAGGGTGTCGGTACTTAAATGCGCTGTTTCTCCGGCAGGGGCTGTTTCAATGGGAAAGCAAAGTCTGGTCAATACGCCGCGCATCTCATCAACAGAGCCCGTTTTTCCCACAATAGAGAAAAAAAGAGGGCTTGCCGCCTTAATATATTCGGGATTGAATGCTGTTTTATCCATGGAATTAACTAATTTGTGGGTAAATAATCACATGCTTAGCACCTTTGATAGTGCAAATGTAACCGATCACGGGGTAATAAACATCGTTGAAAAATCCTTACGTGCAAATCAGAGGCTGCCTGACAAAAAGTGACGAACGATAAATACTACACGTACCGGCTGAATATTCAAAGTTTTTTAGGAAATAAGTTTTTGTCGGGTTACGCTTCGCTAATCCGACCTATATAAATATTCGGTCGTTCTAACCTGTACATTTGCGTTACCCTGCCGTAGCAAGGGCGCCTCCTTTGCAACTAACCGTTACCGGTTGTCCGTTGCGGTAACGGTACACCCTTCGCCTTTACCAGGCTGGGTTCTGGGACTTGCATATCATAGCCTGAGTTGCTATGATATGCTCACCCTTAAGAACGTATGCCGTGCCCGGCACACAACCATGCTCTTACAGCGGAGCGCAAAAAAACCGCGCCCGCTAAAGGGCGGCGTTATCTGGATACCAGCCGCTCCGCTCCAAAAAGGTGAACTGATGAAAATAGAACTAATTTTACAAATAGTCGCAAGCGTTGCGGCGCTGTTAGGTCTGGGAATGATTTGGTTTCAACTAAGACTGAGTACCAAGCTTTCACAGTACTCCGCACTAACAAAGGCTCACCACGAGATCGGTTCACTTGAGTTCCGAATAGCGCTGCGCCGAATATATCACGCGTCCTCGGAGGAAATAGAGCATCTGGATGAGTTGGGTGGTGACGAAATCAGAGAAGCGTTTGAGCTTGTGTCGGGGCGTTATGACCTGATGGGCGCGAGACTTCAAGATGGAGTTCTACCATATGATGGAACCTTGAAGACAGAGTGGAAGGTGTTGATGGTACTTTGGCCGAAGGTGAAGCCGATTGTTCTTGCGCGAAGAAAAGGCAGGGGCACTCCGTATAAAGAGCACTTTGAGTGGCTATTTAAACAAGCGAACTCATATCAGCAGAAACATTTCCCAAGCTCTAATCCTTTCCTTAACCTCGCCGAATTGTCGAACGCTATAACGAACACCGAAGCAGAGATGCGAGGCAAGGTGCTTTACGAGGGAGCCAATCTGCAATTTTGGCGACACACATCGGGTTGGGAATACGTACGTCGTATTCGAGGACGAGGAGGCGTAACTATCCTACCCTTGACTGCCGAACAAGAAATAATCTTCGTGGAACAATATCGCGTTCCCCTGATGAGTATGGTGGTAGAACTCCCTGCGGGGCTTATTGGCGACTCTTCAGAGTTCGCGGCCGAAGAAGTTTCCGATGCTGTAAGGCGAGAACTCTTCGAAGAAACTGGGTACGAATGCCAGGTCGTAAAGGAACTAGCGAGGGGGCCACTGTTACCGGGCCTCACCGATGAAATCAATGTGCTGTGTCTCGCGGAGGGACTTGCTAAACGAGGGGATAGCATAGCCGAGAATCCAACATCGGGTGATGGTGAGACGGCTTGCGAGATAGCGAAAGTGCACGTGATCCCTGTTTCAAGCGTACTCGGCTGGCTCAAAGAACAGAGAAAGGCAGGCAAAAAAGTAGATCTTCGAACGTACGCTGCGCTATTCTTTTTGCCAGAGTCCCTGCAATCCGCGCTACAAAAGTGTTGAAAATGATTCTCATTTTCGTGTTTTCTGAGTCCCGGCAACCAACGCCGGGATATCGGGATAGAGACACCCCCTCACACACCACGCAGGGGAACAAAAGGGGGGGGTTGAATTTAGGCGTTTCTATTTTCATTTGTTTGGGGTAATGAAGTCACATGCCACGTAAAGCCAGAATAGATGAGCCGGGTGCCTTGCATCATATCATATGCAGGGGTATCGAGTGACAAAACATTTTTGGGGTATCGAGCGACAAAACATTTTTAAAGACAATACCGATGTCCCCTTTTGCTGCCCCTAATCCGCGATGAACCAATATTTTTTAACTTGACAGTCA